>NZ_JABWRV010000060.1:0-1647 GCF_014269105.1 Pseudomonas sp. SWRI77
TTCAACTGGCCGAGGATCGGCAGGCTTCGTTCCTGGCGACCGATGAACCGCTGGTCATCGCTGACATCCTTGAGTTCACGCTCGATGCCATACAGCTTGTTGATCATCGCCAGCGCCACATCGGCACGTCCCGTCTTGCCTTTGGGCTGCACCTTTTGCGCCTCGACAAACTTGCGTCGTGCATGAACCATGCACGCCAACCGTTCGACACCGGGCTGTAATGCCAACGCGTTGTAACCGGCGTAATCATCGGTCATGACATAACCGCGATAGCCCTCCAGCAGGCGCAACGGTACCTCCTGCGCACGGCTGGTGGTGTAGTCGAACAACACGACTTGTCGATCAGGTGGCCCGCTGGCCTGCACCCACATCCAGGACTGGCTGGTCGGGTCGCGATCCGGTTCCTTGAGCACCTGCACCCGCGTTTCATCGCAGTGAATCACCGGGCTTTCCAACAACCGCTCACGCATCAGGTTCAGCAGCGGCTGGAAGTGTTCGCTGCACTGGATTACCCAGCGGGCCAAGGTTTGCCGGGGGATTTCGATGCCATGCCGGGACAGTACGCTTTCAAAACGGTGTAGCGGCAGACCATCGACATACTTGGTGGTCAGCAGCATGGCCAGCACGCTGGGGCTGGCCATGCTCTTCTCGATCAGCTGTGCCGGTTTGTCGGCGGTGACCGGCGCCGCTTCACAACCACGGCAGCCGTAGACCTTGCGCACATGTTTGAGCACGCGGATCTGCATCGGCACGATATCGAGCTGCTCGCTGGTTTCCTCGCCAACCACATGCTTGCGGCAACCGCAGACGCAGGTCAGCTCGTGCTCGGGCAAGTCGTGGATGACTTCGACACGTGGCAGGTCGGCCGACAACGGTTTGCGCTTGCCACGACGTTTGACTGGGGCAACGACTTCTTCGTCCGCATCCTCAACCACGGCCAGCAACGGCTCGCTTTCCGGCTCGTTGAACATTGCCAGTTGCGGCGTATTGGGATCGACCGTCTGCTCGGATTTGCGGTTGAACAGCCGATCCCGCAGCAGCTTGATCTGTTCTTTCAGGTCGACGATATGGGTGGCATAGGCTTCGTTGACTTCCTGCTCGCGCAAGCGTGCTTCGTAGGCCTCAAGCAACATCTGCTTGAGTAGTACGGGATCGTCTGGAAGGTTGGCGGGCAAGGAAATCATGCCCCGGATTATACCGGGTCAGGCAACGAAACGGGGTGTCAGAACCTGATGTGGACGGTTGCGCCAGAGGTCGAAGCCGTCGAGTAACCAGTTAAGTTCCTGGACGGTCAGGACGATGGCTTCGTCGGTGGCGTCGGGGGAAGTTTTGAAACGTTCGGCTTCGAGGCGCTTGAGCCAAAGGCAGAAGCCGTTGCGCTCCCAGTACAACACCTTGATGCGGTTACGGGCTTTATTGAGGAAGACGAACAGTACGGGGTCGAACACGGCGACTTTGATGTCCAGCTCGACCAGGGCGGTGAGGCCGTCGATGGATTTTCGAAAATCCACAGGCTTGGGGTAGAGGTAAACCTTTTCGACTTTGCTGTCGGGACGCATCATGGCGGACTGGCTCCAGAAAGAAATCGGGAGCGCAGCATCGGGCTTCAGGTAGTCGCTTGGAATGTGGGCTTCATGGAGCGGACAC
>NZ_JABWRV010000061.1:0-1433 GCF_014269105.1 Pseudomonas sp. SWRI77
TGGACTGCCCCCAAAAAGTTGGACAGTTCTATGCTGCCGCCTGGGTCCTGTACTCGACAGGGCTCAGGCCATTGAGCCTCAGCTTGATGCGGTCATGGTTGTAGTAGTGGATGTACTCATCCAAGCCCGCTTTCAATTCATCAACATTCTCAAACCGCTTGAGGTAGAAAAATTCTGACTTGAGCGTGCCGAAGAAGCTTTCCATAGCTGCATTATCTAGGCAATTGCCTTTACGAGACATGCTCTGCTTCACTCCACAACTGCGCAGTTTTTGGCGATACTGAGCCTGCTGGTACTGCCACCCCTGATCGGTGTGGAGCACGAGTTTCGGCTTCTCCCCCAGGGTCTTGAGTGCCTTGTCGAGCATGTTCCCAACCAGGCTGTACTGTGGGCGACTGGCCGTCTCGTAGGCGATGATTTCCCCGTTATACAAATCCATCACAGGCGAAAGATAGAGCTTCTGTTGCGCCACCTTGAACTCGGTTACGTCACTCACCCATTTCTGGTTGGGGCGCTGGGCGACGAAATTACGCTCCAGCAGATTCATCGCTATCTTGCCGACAGTACCTCGGTACGACCGATATTTCTTGGGTCGCACCAGTGACTTCAGACCCAGCCCAGTCATCAGTTTCTCAACGACCTTCTTGTTGACCAGTGGCCCCTCTTTTCTGATTGCTAGTGCAACGCGCCGATACCCGTAACGCCCCTTCTCTTTGTGATAGACCTGCCGAATTCTCTCTTTAAGCTCCGCGTATTTATCCGGCTTCTGTTGGCTCTGTACCTGGTAGTAAAAAGTGCTGCGAGCCAGTCCGATCAGCCGCAGCAGGTCAGGCAAAGGGAATCTACGTTTGAGTTTGCAAACGATCAGGACTTTTTCGCCGGTATTCGTTCCTTTTCCTCGCGCAGAGCCTTGAGCTCCTTTAGGACAGCGTTCTCCATGCGCAGATACTCAAGCTCAGCCATCAGCTGGTCTCTGGGTTTTTGCGAATCGTCGGTATCTGTGGGCTTTGCTGGTTTAATCTTCTTCGGCACTTTAATCGGCTTTTTCTGGCGGATGACAGGGGCTACAGGGCTACCACTGTAGTACTGCCGCTGCCAGTTGCCTATCTGCGAGGACTGGCCGAGGCCAAAATGCGCAGCGGTTTGGCGAAGAGAGAGACGATGCTCGTGCATGTGGCTCAGCACTTGGCGCTTGAAGTCGTCGTCATAGCGCTGCCCGTGCGAGCGCGGACTAAGGCTGGACTTGCTCTGATAGCTGGAGACCCACCGGCGCAGCAGACTGACGTCGATACCGAAACGCTGGGCTACTTTTCGGAAGCCATCGCTACCATCTAGGTAGGCTGAGATGGCTGTGAGTTTGAACTGCTCTGTGTATTTGCCCATCGGTCCCCCCAAGGGTTGGATTTTTTGTCCAACTTCTTGGGGGCAGTCCA
>NZ_JABWRV010000062.1:0-1182 GCF_014269105.1 Pseudomonas sp. SWRI77
CTAGTGTGGTGTTTCAGAAATACCACTGAAAATCATTTGCCCAGCGCTCGCGCCGCGCGAGCGACTGAGGCAAGGATGTCCTCGGCCTTCTTGTGCCACCGAAATGGCTTCGGGTTCTGGTTGTAGGTTTCCAGGTAGTACTCGATCGACGCCTCCAGATCTTTAACGCTGACATGTGCCTGCCGCTTGATCCACTTCTCGCTCAGCGTTGAGAAAAACCGCTCAACCAGATTCAGCCAAGATGCCGAGGTCGGCGTGAAGTGGATGTTGTAGCGCGGTCGCGCCGCAAGCCACGCCCTGACTTTGTCGGTCTTGTGAGTCGCGTAATTGTCCATGATCAGATGGATCGGCATATCGGCAGGCACTGACACATCGATCTCCCTTAGGAAGGCGAGAAACTCGGTACTGCGATGTTGTCGTTTGAGTCGGCCAATCACCTCACCGGTTGCCACATCCAGGGCTGCGAACAGCGAGGTCGTTCCGTGTCGTTTGTAGTCATGTGTGCGGGTTGCTGGGTTACCTGGGGAAAGCGGTAGGCCCGGCTGCGTGCGGTTCAGCGCTTGGATCTGGCTCTTCTCATCAACGCAAAGCACCAAGGCTCGTTCGGGTGGGTTCAAGTAGAGCCCAACGATGTCGTGAACCTTGTCGACAAACAACGGATCAGTGGAAAGCTTGAAGGTCTTCTCCAAGTGCGGCTTGATCCCGAACGCGTGCCAGATGCGCATCACGCTTGCAGGAGACAGGCCCGTCTCACGACTCATCCGTCGCGTGCTCCAATGACTGGAGTCGTCGGGCTTACCTTGCAGCACTTGGTTTACCACTTGCTGAACTTGCTCATCGGAAATAGTGCGAGGCCGGCCAGAGCGCGGTTCATCGTTCAGCCCCAGCAGCCCCAACTTAGAGAAGCGCTGACGCCACCGCGAAACCACATCCTTGCTCGTGCCTAAGCGCTGAGCGATGTCATTGCCTGATTCGCCTGCGGCACAGCCGAGAATTATCTCTGCGCGCAGGCGGGCATCCTGAGCGCCTTTGCGAAGTTTGATCCGGCGTAGCAGTTCCGACTTTTCAGTTTCGGAAAGGGTAATGACGGTTGCTGGTCGGCCCATGTCGATGCCCTTGGAGAGTTGGCTTCCACAGAGCCTAGCTCAGATTTTCAGCGGTATTTGTGAAACACCACACTAG
>NZ_JABWRV010000063.1:0-1161 GCF_014269105.1 Pseudomonas sp. SWRI77
TCCCAGGGGAAGCTGACTTTGACCCGGCCCCACTGGTCGCAATAGATTTCTTCGCCAGGCGGGCCGACCACAGTGGCCATGTGTGGCCCATCGACATGGGGTTTGGCCAACGGGGCCGGGCGCCACTCGGTTCTGCCGGGGATGAGTTGCGCGGTTTGCTCGTAGCGTGTGCTCTGGTCAACGCCGGCGGCTTCCTCTTGCAGGCTGGTGAACTGGCTGCCTTCGTGGGTGACCGTGTTCACCCGCCAATGCACGTTGAGGTCATCACGGGGGTGACCCGTCAGGGTGAAGCTCAGGCCCGGCTGCAGGCGCATATCGTCACCCTTGACCTCGGCGATGCGCACGTCGTGGCGCAGTGCGGTGATGCGGTTTTCGGTGAACGGTTTGCCGACGGCATCGCGTTTGTAGCGCCCTGGGTAATCGAAACGTTCGTACGCGCTGGACTGGTGCTCCAGGAAGGGGCCTGCGGCCCGGTGTTCCTGGCGGTAGGCCGGGTGGGTGAAGGTGTAGTCGCGCTGCACCTGCTGGGCGGTACGTACCTGTTCGCTGTAGCGCAGGCGCCGCAGGCAGGGTTTTTCCTGGTCGCCGCCGCTGTTGGCTTGGTACAGCACGGTGTAGGGAACGAGCGGCTTGCCCTCTTCGAAGAAACCCTCGTCTTCCTCCTCGGCCTTGATGGCCCCAAGGCTGATCATACCGAGCGATTGCAGCCGGTCGGTGATGATCAGGTTGTGGCGCTTTGCACTGTGCTCGAAGCGGTAGACGAAGCCTTCCTCAGCGGCCAGGCGGGCAATGAAGTCCAGGTCCGTTTCGCCGGCCTGAACGCAAAACTCGCGCGCTTGATGGTCCATGGAGGCGCGTAGCTCGAACTGCTTGATGCCTTGGCGCTTGAGCATCAGTTCGAGAATTTGCGGGACGCTCTTGTGCTGGAAAATGCGCCAGTTCGAGCGCAGCTTGGCGCGGGCCAGCTGCGGTTCGATCAGCGCGTGGTAGTAGGTGCGGTAGAAGCCACTCTCCGCTTGGCTGAAACGGCTGACCAGGCCATGCACATGACGCACGGGGCGTTCGCGGTCCCAGAGGGTGAACAGCACAGGTTGGTCGAGCAGCTGGCCGAAGTCGATGTCGTCCTGGTAGCTGATCAGTTCCAGCTCGAGCGAGAAGGGT
>NZ_JABWRV010000064.1:0-807 GCF_014269105.1 Pseudomonas sp. SWRI77
CCTTGCCCCTGCCTGATTTGTTGCGCGAGTTGCTCGATGAGCTGTTGGCTGACTGGCTCTATCTAGGTGAGCGCATTGCGGTGCTGAGTAAACGGCTCGAAGCGACAGCCCAAGAAGACGAGGTCGCACAGCGGCTGATCACCATTCGTGGCGTCGGTCCAATCATCGCCACGGCAATCGTGGCGAAACAGACCGAGCCCAGTCGATTCGCCAGTGGCCGAATGTATTCTGCCTTCTTCGGTATCGTGCCCGACCAGCACAGCAGCGGAAACAAAATCAGGCTGGGCAGGATGAGCAAGCGAGGTGACGGCTACATACGCAGCCTGATGATCCAAGGCGCGCATGCTGTCTTGAGTCAGCTAAGGCCTGATTCCGATCAGCCAGACGATCGCCGCCTCTTGCGCTGGCTGTCCCGCCTTGGGCGCAAGGAGGCGGCTATCAGGCTGGCTAATCGAAATCTGCGCATTATCTGGGCTCTGTTACAGAGCAATCAGGTTTACCAACGCAAACCGAACAACAACTCGGAGGCTGCTATGAGCCTCTGACCAACCGAGCAATGCCACCGGGGCGCCGAGCGCTCCAACCCCTGCTAGTGAACATTGACCCTTGGTAAGACCGTCGCAGACAGATGCCTCCGCTCCTACAGGCCTGATGTAATGGCCTCAATGTAAACGGCACGCTGCGAGCTCACCACGATGTTGGCCAGAAGCGAAAAGCTTCCTCGAATAGGCCTGATACATAGATGCAACCGGGTTCCAATGCTCAAAAGCAGCTAGACAATGTGGGCGAGTCCATACATAGGAGCGG
>NZ_JABWRV010000065.1:0-724 GCF_014269105.1 Pseudomonas sp. SWRI77
CTGGCATGGGTATCTCCGGGGTGTCTAAGTAATGCCATCTACCCTATGCGCGCACGCACACCCCGGTCAGCGGTTAACTTCGACGTCCTCAGTCGGTATCCGTCGCAAAGCGCACTATGTCGGCTATTTTGTAGAACCGCCGATTGCCACGGCGCACGAATGGCAGCGGTGACCGACCCTCGGCAGCCAGGCGGCGGAGGTAGCTGGGGGCATATCCCAGCAGGTCTGCCGTGGCTGGCTCGGGTACCAAGCCTCCAATCAATGGAGTGATGCCGGCCTGGGCCAACCGCTCGGTAACGTCCTGTTCAACGTCCACCATGATTTACATGCTCCTCTGTGATGCATCCGGGTTTTCGCTAGAGGCCCCGTGGTCTGTGGCCTGTGTCGGATTTTGTGAAATTGCGTATCTCGGGTATGTCTCGCCTGTGAGTGCGCTCAACCCGAGCCCGTCTAAATGGTCGTGCCAGCGTTCCAGGGCTTGGCGCTTGAGGGCTTCGGCGGTGGTGTGGATGTAGGTGGCGTCCATGTTGCGCAGGGCGTGGTTCACCAGCATTTCGCCCACCAGGTAATCCACGCCCAGGTCCATCCAGCAGGTGCGGGCGACCTTGCGCACGTCGTGGCTGGTCCACTGGCGGTCACTCAGTTCGGCAAACACCAGGCTCGCTGCGGTTGCGCTCAGTGGCCCGCGCCGGCTGGCTGGGAACAGGTAGGCACCGTGATAGCC
>NZ_JABWRV010000066.1:0-718 GCF_014269105.1 Pseudomonas sp. SWRI77
TCCTGGGCATGAGCCTGGCCCACGGCGGCCACCTGACCCACGGCGCCAAGGTGTCGTCTTCGGGCAAGCTGTATAACGCTGTGCAGTACGGCATCAACACCGACACCGGCCTGATCGACTACGACGAAGTCGAGCGCCTGGCAGTCGAGCACAAGCCAAAGATGATTGTTGCCGGCTTCTCGGCCTACTCCAAGACCCTCGACTTCCCACGCTTCCGCGCCATCGCCGACAAGGTCGGTGCGCTGCTGTTCGTCGACATGGCCCACGTCGCCGGCCTGGTTGCCGCTGGCCTGTACCCCAACCCGCTGCCGTACGCCGACGTGGTCACCACCACCACCCACAAGACCCTGCGCGGTCCACGTGGCGGCCTGATCCTGGCCAAGTCCAACGAAGCGATCGAGAAGAAGCTCAACGCTGCCGTATTCCCAGGCGCCCAGGGTGGCCCGCTGATGCACGTCATCGCCGCCAAGGCCGTGTGCTTCAAGGAAGCGCTGGAGCCTGAGTTCAAGCGCTACCAGCAGCAGGTCATCGAAAACGCCCAGGCCATGGCCCAGGTGTTCATCGACCGCGGCTACGACGTGGTGTCCGGCGGCACCGACAACCACCTGTTCCTGGTCAGCCTGATCCGCCAGGGCCTCACCGGTAAAGATGCCGACGCCGCCCTGGGCCGCGCGCACATCACCGTCAACAAGAACGCCGTGCCCAACGACCCGCAGTC
>NZ_JABWRV010000067.1:0-616 GCF_014269105.1 Pseudomonas sp. SWRI77
CTCTGACTGCCAAGGCATCCACCGTATGCGCTTCTTCACTTGACCATATAACCCCAAGCAATCTGGTTATACTGTGAAGACGACATTCGCCGAAAATTCGCATGCTGCTCAGTTAAGAGCACATCACAAATTTTACCTTAGCCTGATCCACTACCAGTGAAAGTAGTGTTCAGTCTATTTCTATCACATATCCGAATTTTTAAAGAACGATCTGACAAAAGTCAGAAATCAACATTCATCACCGAATGTTCATTTCTAAGTTCTGAGCAGTGCTGCGAAACCTGAAGAGTGGTGGAGCCAAGCGGGATCGAACCGCTGACCTCCTGCGTGCAAGGCAGGCGCTCTCCCAGCTGAGCTATGGCCCCGTATTTTGTAGGCCGCACCAAGTAATTGGTAGGTCTGGGCAGATTTGAACTGCCGACCTCACCCTTATCAGGGGTGCGCTCTAACCAACTGAGCTACAGACCTATAACAGGGTCGCGTTACAGCATCGTCTTTATACAAAGAATCAAGCAATTCGTGTGGGAGCTCATCAGCAGGCTGATGTCGTCGATTAAGGAGGTGATCCAGCCGCAGGTTCCCCTACGGCTACCTTGTTACGACTTCACCCCAGTCA
>NZ_JABWRV010000068.1:0-562 GCF_014269105.1 Pseudomonas sp. SWRI77
CGGTGTCGGCGTGCCGGCCAGCGTGACGAGTCGAGTAGCTGTGGGAGCGAACACAGCCAGGCCAGCGCGCAGCTCTGCCAGGATGGTCACCATGTTGCGGCGGAAGTTGTCACCGTCGTGGCGGCTGGCCTCCACGGTCACTTCCTGGCGGTCGAGCAATGCGGCCACGCTGGTATCGAGGATCAATGCCTCGCCTTGTGGCATGCCGTTGGTGACGACTACGGGGGTGCCCCACAGGCTGGGCGGCGCTGGATCGCGTGGGGTGCCAATCACATACTGGCCGTCGCCATCCTCGGCGCGCTCGCTCTCGATGGCGAACCAGTCACGCGGGTTCATCACGATAACGTTCGGGTTCCAACCTTCGGCCTTGAGGTCAGTGAGGGCTGCGCCGATACGGTCAGCTGGCTTGCCGGTGGTGATGCCAGCAGCGGTTGCCTGCTTCTTGAACCCCAGGATTTCACCTGGCCCACCGTCGCCGTTGATGAGCTCGGCCTCCAGCTTCTGGCGAACCCCCACGCTCATCAGCGTGTTGATCTGCCCCTCAAGCTGGTCATTGTCCTGC
>NZ_JABWRV010000069.1:0-542 GCF_014269105.1 Pseudomonas sp. SWRI77
ACTTGACCATATAACCCCAAGCAATCTGGTTATACTGTGAAGACGACATTCGCCGAAAATTCGCATGCTGCTCAGTTAAGAGCACATCACAAATTTTACCTTAGCCTGATCAACTACCAGTGAAAGTAGTGTTCAGTCTATTTCTATCACATATCCGAATTTTTAAAGAACGATCTGACAAAAGCCAGAAATCAACATTCGACACGAATGCTCATTTCTGAGTTTGATCAAGGTACTGCAAGAGTGGTGGAGCCAAGCGGGATCGAACCGCTGACCTCCTGCGTGCAAGGCAGGCGCTCTCCCAGCTGAGCTATGGCCCCGCATATTGGTAGGTCTGGGCAGATTTGAACTGCCGACCTCACCCTTATCAGGGGTGCGCTCTAACCAACTGAGCTACAGACCTATATAGGGTCTTGATCGTCTTCACATATGAATCAAGCAATTCGTGTGGGAGCTCATCAGCAGGCTGATGTCGTCGATTAAGGAGGTGATCCAGCCGCAGGTTCCCCTACGGCTACCTTGTTACGACTTCACCCCAGTCA
>NZ_JABWRV010000007.1:0-194407 GCF_014269105.1 Pseudomonas sp. SWRI77
CGACTTTGCTGTCGGGACGCATCATGGCGGACTGGCTCCAGAAAGAAATCGGGAGCGCAGCATCGGGCTTCAGGTAGTCGCTTGGAATGTGGGCTTCATGGAGCGGACACGATGCTATCGAGTTCGCGGCGGACATCGCGTCGAGCGATATCCTGGTCACCCGTTCGAGCAACAACCTGATCCTGTCGCTGGCGGGCTCGACCGACAAGGTGACGGTGAGCAACTACTTCACCAGCGACGGCGCAAGCTACTACAAGCTGGAAGAGATTCGCTTCGCTGACGGCACCGTTTGGAGCTATGCCCACATCAAGGCGATGACCCTTTTTGGGACGGACCATGACGATGTGCTGACTGATCTGGGACAATCTGGGCGAACTGCACGGCGGCGCGGGCAACGACACCCTCGACGGCGGCAGCGGCAGCAACCGTCTGTACGCCGATGCCGGCGATGATGTGCTCAAGGACAGTACCAATGCCTCGAACAACCTCTTCGTGGGTGGCACGGGCAATCAAGTGGTTAAGTGGATGCAATTTCGCACGGGGCAGCTGTCAGTCAGGAAAAGACCCTGAATGCTACCCAGCTCGTCACCAGGGCAAATGCCGCCCCTGCGAGAGCCGAGAGGATAATGCTACGGGTTTCATGTCGAGAGGTACTGTTAACCTCATTGCCCAACTGGGCCGGGTTTTCCCGCGTCTGATAACTTGATCGTAGCTCATGGTCTTCCTCGCTCGGGATCATTTTTTGGGCAGACATAATTGCTGAAATCCCGGCCACGACAGGCCGCCATCCGTCAGTCCCTTGGCACCCTGTCCTCAGCTTATAGCCCAAGAGATGTACTCATCCTAATGGGAGATACATCATGAAACGGACTAGTCCGCAGACCCTGCTGCTCGCCCTTTGCCTGGGCGTCATTACCCCTATGGCCTTCGCGGCCAGCGATATGAACGACAACGGCGCAGGCTCGCCTGGTACGCCAGGCGCAAATAGCGGCCACGGTAGCCCTAGCGGCGGCGGAGCAAGTGGCTCTGGTACGCCGGCAGATGCCATGGGCACCGGCGCAGGCACCGAAAGAAACGGAACCGACAAAACAGGCGGCGATGGGACTGATCACACGGGCTCGGGTAATAGCGGTACCGCCGGCCCGGGGCGTAGCACCGGCGGCAGTGGTACGGGTAGCAGCGGTGCCGGTGGGGGCGCAGGTGGCAGCGGTGGGGCAAGCGGTGGCTCGGGTGGCGGCGGAAGCTAAGCTCGCGGCTGCAACTTACACCGCGTCCGGCTCTACCAGCCACTTCTTGAACTTCGCCGGAGAGCCGGCATAAAGCGCATTGGCGACAACATCCTCAGTCACCACACTGTTGGCCGCAACCACACTGTTCTGGCCAATGTTGACGCCCGGCAATATCACGGCGCCCGCGCCTATCCATGCATTGTCGCCCACGGTGATCGGCGCAATGTAGTCGTTGCTCTTGCGCCGATCCGGGTGGACATCGTGGCTGGTCGTGCACAGTCGTACCTGTGGTCCCAGCATCGCTTTGCGCCCAATGCGGATAGTTGCCTCGTCGAGTAACACGCAACCGCTATTGATAAACGCGCCCTTGCCCAGTTCCAGGTTGCCGCGCTCGAAGTAGATCGGTGGGCGAATGACAACGCTGCCTTCAGTGCGAATACCCGCCTTGGCCATAAGGCGATTAGTCTGCTTCTTGCCCAGATCATGGGTATCCAGCAATCGCATGAGCTGGCGTGGGGTCAAGCTACGTTTGAGTTTTGCGATGAATAAAAACAAGCGGTAAACCCAATGAGGTGATGGTTGCTTAAGGTCGGATTGTCGACCCATGCGGCAAGCATGGCCGAGCTGAAGCACTAACGGGCCCGTGCCAAAGGTACACTTTATATAGCGCCGTTTTATCGGCGACCTTGCACACTTCTTTAGCCGATCGTGTCGGGCTCATGGTAATCGCCCCTGCAGCCCCTGGCCACCCATCCACCCTGGACGCAAACCCAGTAACCCACCTGCCCTGCTCCGTAGTAGCGTCTCGGCCTCTACGAACTTCCAGGTCCGTCACTTTGAAACCCATGGACCTGGGCGATTCAGACCAGGAGGTCAAATGCAGCGTGTTCAGGTGGTTGATCAAGCAGCTTTGGATTCGGCACTGATAGCGTTTGCCCGCTACAAAACCGGAGAAACAAAACTCTTCGATCTAGAGCGTGCAATGAGCTTTGAAGTAGGTGAAGCCCTGTCGAGGAGCGAGCTGGTGCGATTCACGATTACCAAAATGGTGTCGGGTCGGTATCGCATCCGTGATGAAGGAGAGAACGCCATCACCGATGCCGGGCGGGCTCGCCTCGAGGTGATTCGAGGCTAGCGCCGCCCTCAATAGCGCGTTTAGCCAGCTTCACCTCTAGCGCAGGGCAGGTATGCACCTCCCGCTTAGCATCGAGGTGAAGTCCCACGGCCAGTTCACAACGAATAAACAGGTCCTGCTTCAGGTGGCCAGAAGATACGCGGCGGCACCCTTGATCAAGCGCCAGGGCTTCCAGAGTGAAAGGTGCTCGAACAACCTGCTGGAGTTGCCCGCCAAGCCTGCAATCCAGAGATAGACGAACCACTTCCGTAGCAACCTGAGGGTTTTCTTTGTTTTCACTCGCAACAGTCAACACACCTTGATCAATGCCCCTGCCAGCAAAAATGAGTAGCACGTGAACACGCACACACTCTGGCAGACAAATCGGTTCCAAAAAAAGCGGGATTAGACCGCCTGTGACCGGCATTCTACAAGGGTCGCCGTTTAAGTTTTTAACGCATTTCAGCGAAAACCATCAGGGTCAGCTAGAGTTTTTCATGAGTTCAAACACCGTGAGATGACGATCATGCTAAAACAAGAAGCGGACGACGTTATTGAGCGTATCAGGGACGATCTAAAACGGCACGGGGTGCTGATCGGCTACGATCCAGAGTTCACCACGCCTGAATTCGGCTGCGACCTGGATCACCACGTTGCTCAGATCAGAGAAGATCCGGAAAGCCATGTCGTGCGCATCGTGATCCATGACGAAGGCTTGTGGGCGCAGCTCAGACAGGGGTCCGTGTATCGCTGCGTCGTCAGTGAATGTAAAGGGAAGCTATTCGGCATGCCAATTACCATCGAACCTCGAACCGATGCGTCCTACACCATCCAGTACAAGCTCTGAAGCTTCTGCAGGGTTGTCTGGCGGCAGGACTGCCCTGCAGATCGAAAGCCGAACAATTCAGTGAAGCCCACTCGGCCTCCCAGGCCGTTAAGTGCTGGTTTCCGCTCATGCCCGTGTGCATCTTTCTCTCTTTGTCCATCGCGCGCGCCTGCGAGAGAGGGGTTGATTCGTGCGGTTCGAAATCTGCACCCTCAATGGCGCCCGCCCCCTAAGACGCTGGGGATCAGATACCGCCCCCGTATAACTGCCGCCATACCTATGCGACAATAGGCTCAATGTCTGGTCTCAACCCCGCATTTATCGCCCAACAGCTCGGGCATGGCGTGCAGATGCTCTTATCGACTCATGCGCGCTGGATTGACACGTCCAACGACTGGCAGGAGCTGGAACCGCTCCAGATTGGTCCGAAATGGGCTCGCAGCTGCGACGAAGCCACGTAAGTTATTGATAGGTAAGCTCCTTTGATCTCCACCGCTAACATCACCATGCAGTTCGGCTCCAAGCCGCTGTTTGAAAACGTTTCCGTCAAATTCAACAACGGCAACCGCTACGGCCTGATCGGCGCCAACGGTTGCGGCAAGTCGACCTTCATGAAAATCCTCGGCGGCGACCTCGAGCCGTCCGGTGGCCAGGTCATGCTCGAGCCGAACACCCGCCTGGGCAAGCTGCGCCAGGACCAGTTCGCCTACGAGCAATTCACCGTGATCGACACCGTGATCATGGGCCACGGCCAGCTGTGGAAGGTCAAGGCCGAGCGCGATCGCATCTACTCGCTGCCGGAAATGACCGAGGAAGACGGCATGGCCGTCGCCGAGCTGGAAACCGAATTCGCCGAGATGGACGGCTACACCGCCGAATCCCGCGCCGGTGAACTGCTGCTGGGCCTGGGTATTCCACTGGAACAGCACTTCGGCCCGATGAGCGAAGTGGCGCCGGGCTGGAAGCTGCGTGTGCTGCTGGCCCAGGCACTGTTCTCGGACCCGGACGTGCTGCTGCTCGACGAACCGACCAACCACCTGGACATCAACACCATCCGCTGGCTGGAAACGATCCTCACGGCGCGTAACAGCACCATGATCATCATTTCCCACGACCGGCACTTCCTGAACAGCGTCTGCACCCACATGGCCGACCTGGACTACGGTGAACTGCGCCTGTTCCCAGGCAACTACGACGAGTACATGACCGCAGCGACCCAGTCGCGCGAGCAACTGCTGTCGGACAACGCCAAGAAGAAAGCGCAGATTGCCGAGCTGCAGACCTTCGTCAGCCGCTTCTCGGCCAACGCCTCCAAGGCCAAGCAGGCCACCTCGCGGGCCAAGCAGATCGACAAGATCCAGCTGGCCGAGGTCAAGCCGTCGAGCCGGGTCAGCCCGTTCATTCGCTTCGAGCAGACCAAGAAGCTGCACCGCCAGGCCGTCGTGGTCGAGAAGATGGCCAAGGCCTTCGACGACAAAGTGCTGTTCAAGAACTTCGACATCACCGTCGAAGCCGGCGAACGCGTTGCGATCATCGGCCCCAACGGTATCGGCAAAACCACCCTGCTGCGCACCCTGGTAGGCGAGATGACGCCGGACGCAGGCTCGGTGAAGTGGACCGACAGCGCCGAAGTGGGCTACTACGCCCAAGACCACGCCCACGACTTCGAGGACGACCTGAGCCTGTTCGACTGGATGGGCCAGTGGACCTCCGGTGAGCAGGTGATCCGCGGCACTCTCGGGCGCATGCTGTTCTCCAACGACGAGATCCTCAAGTCGGTGAAGGTGATTTCCGGTGGTGAGCAAGGCCGCATGCTGTTCGGCAAGCTGATCCTGCAAAAGCCCAACGTGCTGGTGATGGACGAACCGACCAACCACCTGGACATGGAGTCGATCGAGGCGCTGAACCTGGCGCTGGAAAACTACCCAGGCACGCTGCTGTTCGTCAGCCACGACCGTGAGTTCGTGTCGTCGCTGGCCACCCGCATCATCGAGCTGTCGCCGGACGGTGTCGTCGACTTCAGCGGCACCTATGACGACTACCTGCGTAGCCAGGGCGTCGTGGTCTGAGGTAGCTGAGATGGCCTGGCCCTTTTGAGCTGGCCAGGCCGGTCTCTTCGCGGGTGAACCCGCTGCCACGATGTGGAAGCGGGTTTCCCAGCGCTCGATACACTCAACGAATAATTCGTTAGCCTGCTTTCATTTCCTTCGCGCAGCGGCCATGATGAAACAACGCCCCACCGCCTGCCCGCGAACGAGCCCATGACCGCGCAACAACCCGCCCCCGCCAGCAACACCTTCAACATCACCCTGCAGATCCTGTCGATCGTCTTCTATACGTTCATTGCCTTCCTCTGCATCGGCCTGCCGATCGCGGTGCTGCCCAGCTATGTGCACGACCAGCTCGGCTTTGGCGCGGTGATCGCGGGGGTGACGATTGGCCTGCAATACCTGGCCACCCTGCTCAGCCGCCCGTTCGCCGGGCGGGTGGCGGATACCCTTGGCGGCAAGCAGGCGATCCGCTTCGGCTTGCTGGGCATCGCCAGTTGCGGGGTGCTGACCCTGCTATCGGCATGGACGCTGACGATGCCGCTGCTGAGCCTGGCGCTGTTGCTGGGCGGTCGCTTGCTGTTGGGCATCGCCCAGGGGCTGATCGGTGTGGCCACCTTGAGCTGGGGCATCAGCCAGGTCGGCCCGGAACACACGGCCCGAGTGATCTCGTGGAACGGTATCGCGTCATATGGCGCCATTGCCATTGGCGCGCCGGTGGGTGTGCTGGCCGTGGATGGCCTGGACTTCAGCGTGCTGGGGCCGACCTTGCTGGTGCTGGCGCTATTTGCCCTGCTGGTGCTGCGCAAACGGCCAGACGTGGTGGTGGTGCGTGGCGAGCGGCTGGCGTTCTGGTCGGCATTCAGCCGGGTTGCGCCCTGCGGCCTGGGCCTCACCCTGGCGTCGATCGGCTACGGCACACTGACCACGTTCGTCACCCTTTATTACCTGGAGCGCGGTTGGGCCGGTGCGGCTTGGTGCCTGAGTGCCTTTGGGGTGTGCTTCATCATTTCGCGGCTGATGTTCGTCAACGCGGTCAACCGGTTTGGCGGCTACAACGTGGCGGTGGTGTGCATGGCCACCGAGGTGGTCGGCTTGGGCCTGCTGTGGCTGGCGCCCTCGCCGCCTTGGGCACTGGCAGGCGCCGGGCTCACGGGCTTCGGCCTGTCGCTGGTGTACCCGGCGCTGGGCGTCGAGGCCATCAAGCAGGTGCCCAGCAGCAGCCGCGGCGCAGGGCTGGGTGCCTATGCGGTGTTTTTCGACATGGCCTTGGCCATCGCTGGCCCGGTGATGGGCGCGGTGGCCGTGCACCTGGGCTATGCCTCGATCTTCTGCGTCGCAGCCCTGCTTGCGCTGGTAGGCGTCGGCTTAACGCTGCTGTTGGCGCGGCGCAGCCGACGCGGCTGAGCGCTGGTCCGGCGCTGGCGCGCCCAAGGTCTGGCTGAAGAAGGCAGCGGTGTCGCGTTGCAGCGAGTGGTGAATATGCCGGCGGTCGACGCCGTCCGCGTCCTTGCACAGTGCCGGCATGCGCGCGCGCTGTTCATCGTCACAGCGCGCCATGAACACAAAATGCCCGGCGCCGGCCAGCAGGCGGTAATCCGGTGTGATGGGCAGCTTGCGGGCCAAGGCTTCGGCGTTGCGGTCCACAGCCACCAACTGGTCACTGTCACCGCTGTAGATCAATGCCGGAATATGCACCCCGGCCAGCGCATGACGGCCGAACAGCAGGCTCAGGGGCGCCATCAGCATCACCGCCCCCACCCGTGAGTCGGCCTCGGGCGCCAGCTCGCTGCGGTCGGCAATCAGCACGCCATGGGTCTTGCAGGCGTCGGCATCGCCGGGGCGCTCCAGGCAGTACTGGCGCAAACGGTCCAGGTCGGGTTGCGCCCCCGACACGATCAGCGCCGTTTCGCCCCCCGCCGAATAACCGATCACACCGACCTTGCCATCGTTCAGGTAGGGCCCCAGCAGCGCATCGTCACGGGCCGCCGTGATCGCGGCGCTGACCTGCAGCGGCCGGCCATACAGGTTGCTGAGGGTACCCAGCCGGCTGTGATCGCGCGCGTTGTCACCCGGGTGCACGACCGCCACCACCACGAACCCCTGGCGCGCCAGGGCGGTGGCCAGGTAATGCAAGGCCAGCGGGCTGCCGGTATTGCCGTGGGAGAGCACCAGCAAAGGGAACTGCCCCAGCGCTACCGGGGCGTCTTCGGCGACATCGACCGGGTAGCCGTCGATACGGCTGCTGCGGGTGGCGCCAATGGCAGGGTAAAACGCCAGCGCCTGCATGGGCCGGTCATCGACGGGGTCAGTCAGGGTCATGGGGTGCAGGCCGGCGACCCACGGCGCGGCTTCGGCCTGGGCCAACAGGCCGCCGAGCAGGACCAGCGCCAGCAAGCAGCGAGGGATGTTCATCGGCCGGCTGTTCCGTGCAGGGCGAAGGGATAGCGCCAGCATAAGGCTGCTGCCGGCAATGACAGATGAAAACTGGATGAAAAACGCGCCATGCTGCCAGCGCCAGCGCCCTATGCAATTGCGCTTTTCCACGAACCCGTGGCATAGATGCAGGTCAACGTCTTTAGCTGACCCTTTCGCGGCATTCAAGGAGCACCCCATGAGCAAGCCCCCTTACGCCCCACCCAAGGTCTGGCGCAATGACGCGGCCTCCGGTGGCCAATTCGCCAGCATCAACCGCCCGGTTGCAGGGCCAACCCACGACAAGGCGCTGCCAGTGGGCAAGCACCCTCTGCAGCTGTACTCCCTGGCCACGCCCAATGGCGTAAAGGTCAACATAGCCCTTGAAGAGCTGCTCGCCCTGGGCCACAGCGGCGCCGAATATGACGCTTGGCTGATCCGCATCGGCGAGGGCGACCAGTTCTCCAGCGGCTTCGTCGAGGTAAACCCCAACTCGAAGATCCCCGCCCTGCTCGACCGCAGCGTCGAGCCACCGGTGCGGGTGTTCGAGTCGGGGGCGATCCTGCTGTACCTGGCAGAAAAGTTCGGCGAACTGTTGCCCAAGGCCGCAGCTGCACGTACCGAAAGCCTGAACTGGCTGTTCTGGCAGATGGGCGCTGCGCCGTACCTGGGTGGCGGCTTTGGCCACTTCTATGTCTACGCACCGGAAAAGTTCGAGTACGCCATCAACCGCTTCACCATGGAAGCGAAGCGCCAACTGGACGTACTCGACCGCCGCCTGGCCGAAAGCCGCTACCTGGGCGGTGATGAGTACAGCATCGCCGATATCGCCGTGTGGCCGTGGTACGGCGAACTGGTGCGCGGCAATCTTTATGGCGCGGCGGAGTTTCTGGCGGTGCACGAGTACCCCCATGTGCAACGCTGGGCCGAAGCGATCGCCCAACGCCCCGCAGTGCAACGCGGGACGCGGGTCAATCGCACCTGGGGCGACGAGGCCAGCCAGGTGCCTGAGCGGCACTCGGCGGCAGACCTGGATTGACTGCCCGGGGCCGCCGTGCGGCCCCGACAATGCCCGCCTGCATAAAACCATTTGCCCCTGCGCAAACCTGCGTACACCAATGCCTTCTTGTACACTCCTCGCACTAGCCCCCACCTGCAAAAATTTTTGGTGAAAGCATGATCGAGGTAACCGAGGTTTCCATTGCCGAGCTGCGCGACGCGCTCGAGTCGGGCCGCACCACAGCGGTCGAGCTGGTCAAGGCCTACCAGGCGCGTATCGACGCCTACGATGGCGCCAATACGCCGACCGCGCTCAACGCTGTGGTGGTACGCAACCCAGACGCACTCAAGGAGGCCGAAGCCTCCGATGCCCGCCGCGCCAATGGCCAGCCGCTGAGCCCGCTGGACGGCATCCCCTACACCGCCAAGGACAGCTACCTGGTCAAAGGCCTCACCGCCGCCTCCGGCAGCCCGGCCTTCAAGGACCTGGTAGCCCAGCGCGACGCCTTCACCATCGAGCGCCTGCGGGCCGCCGGTGCCGTGTGCCTGGGCAAGACCAACATGCCGCCCATGGCCAACGGGGGCATGCAGCGGGGGGTGTATGGTCGGGCCGAGAGCCCGTACAATGCCAACTACCTGACCGCCCCCTTCGCCTCGGGCTCGTCCAACGGTGCCGGTACTGCCACCGCCGCCAGCTTCAGCGCCTTCGGCCTGGCCGAAGAAACCTGGTCGAGCGGCCGCGGCCCTGCGTCCAACAACGGCCTGTGCGCCTATACCCCTTCGCGCGGGGTGATTTCGGTACGTGGCAACTGGCCGCTGACGCCGACCATGGACGTGGTGGTGCCGTATGCCCGTACCATGGCCGACCTGCTGGAAATCCTCGAGGTCGTGGTGGCCGATGACGCCGACAAGCGCGGCGACCTGTGGCGCCTGCAGCCGTGGGTTGCGATCCCGGCCGCTTCTTCCGTGCGCCCGGCCTCGTACCTGGACCTGGCAGTGGATGCCAGCGCCCTCAAGGGCAAGCGCTTCGGCGTGCCGCGCATGTACATCAATGCCGACCCCGAAGCCGGCACCTCCGAGAAGCCAGGTATCGGCGGCCCAACCGGCCAGCGCATCAACACCCGCGACAGCGTCATCGAGCTGTGGCAACAGGCCCGCCAATCCTTGGAAGCGGCAGGCGCCGAAGTGCTCGAAGTGGACTTCCCGCTGGTCTCCAACTGCGAAGGCGATCGCCCTGGCGCCCCAACCGTGTACAACCGCGGCATCGTCAGCAAAGCGTTCCTGCATGACGAATTATGGGAACTGTCGGGCTGGGCCTTCGATGACTTCCTGCGCGCCAACGACGACCCCAAGCTCAACCGCCTGGCCGATGTCGAAGGGCTGAAGATCTTCCCCCACGACCCAGGCACCCTGCCCAACCGTGAGGACGACCTGGCCGCCGGCATGGACGAATACGTCAACATGGCCAAGCGCGGCCTGAAGACCTGGGACCAGATCGAGACCTTGCCCGATGGCCTGCGCGGGCTGGAAAAAACCCGCAAGCTGGACCTGGAAGACTGGATGGACGAGCTGGGCCTGGACGCGGTGCTGTTCCCGACCGTGGCCGACGTGGGGCCAGCAGATGCCGACGTCAACCCGGCTTCGGCGGACATTGCCTGGAGCAACGGCATCTGGGTGGCCAACGGCAACCTTGCTATCCGCCATCTGGGTGTACCGACAGTGACCGTGCCGATGGGCGTGATGGCCGATATCGGCATGCCGGTGGGGCTGACCTTCGCTGGCCGTGCCTATAGCGACAACAACCTGCTGAGCTTTGGCGCGGCGTTCGAGGCAACCGGCTCGCGCCGTATGATCCCGCCGCGTACGCCAGCACTGGGCGCGTAAATTCGCACCTGCATCGCCAATTTCAACTTTGTGTGTAAAAATGCACAAACCGTTGAAATTGGTGATGCTTTCATGCCGCTTTCCCCGCCCGAAGAACGCCAGCTAACCCTCACCATCCTCAAGGCTGCCATCCAGGCCCTGGGCAGTGTTGCCGCCCGCAACATGGAAATCCTCCTGCACGACCTCGACCACCCGGAGCGCTCCGTCGTGGCGATCGTCAACGGCCACCTTTCCGGCCGCGTCGTCGGCAGCCCGATTCTCGCCGCCCCCGAACAGGATCAAGGCTTCAAGGCACTGATGCAAGCCAGCGCCGAACGGCACGGCTGCGACCCTGTGGTGCTGCCCGACTACCCCACCACGCTCAAGGGCCGCACCCTGCGAAGCGCCACGGCCATCTTCCGCGACAGCAGCGGCCACCCCTTTGCCAGCCTGTGCATCAACACCGACGTCACTGGCCTCGACACCGCCCTAAGCTTCTTGCAGCAGTTGCAGCCAGTGGGCGCTTCGCCTGCATCGACCACCCCCCAGGAACCTGCAGACATGGAACTGTTGATGAGCGAGATCATCCAGAACTCGCTGTTGCGCAGTGGCCAGGGCCGGATGAACAAGCAAGCCAAGGTCGAGGCCGTGCGGGTGATGCAGGAGCGCGGCCTGTTCATCGTCAAGGGCGGCGTGGAAAAGGCCGCCAACGCCCTCGGCGTGACCCGTTACACCGTTTACAACTACCTGGAGCAACTGCGCGGCGAGAGCCCTTCGGTTGCCCGTGAAGACTGACCTGTGGAGCACGCCATGACCTTGCATATCCAGACCCCCCTGATCGAATCCCGCCCCCTGTCGCTGGCCGCTGGCCGTACGGTCTGGCTCAAGCTGGACGCCCTGCAGCCTTGCGGCTCGTTCAAGCTGCGCGGCGTGGGCCATGCCTGCGAAGTTCACCATGCCCGGGGCGCACGCCATTTCGTCTCGTCGTCCGGCGGTAACGCCGGGCTGGCGGTGGCCTATGCCGGCCGCAAACTGGGGGTGCCGGTGACGGTGGTGGTGCCCGAGACCACCACCGAGCGCGCCAAGGAACTGCTGCGCCTGGAAGACGCCAATGTGGTGGTGCACGGCAGCTCCTGGCAGGAGGCCAACGAGCTGGCGCAGACCTTGCTCGGCACCGGCGATGCCTTTATTCACCCCTTCGACGACCCCCTGCTGTGGGCCGGGCATGCCAGCCTGATCGACGAAGTGGCCGCCAGCAGGGTCAAGCCCGATGCGGTGGTGTTATCGGTCGGTGGCGGCGGCTTGCTCAGTGGCGTGGTCGAGGGCCTCAAGCGCAACGGCTGGGATGATGTGCCGGTGCTAGCGGTGGAAACCACGGGCGCTGCCTCGCTGCATGCAGCTGTACAGGCAGGCCACCCGGTTGAACTCGAGCGCCTCGCATCGGTGGCGACGTCCCTGGGCGCCAAGCGCGTAGCCGACCAGGCATTGGAATGCGTGCGTAGCCACCCGGTGCACAGCCACCTGGTGAGCGACCGTGCGGCACTTGAAGCCTGTGAACGCTTCTTGCTCGACCACCGGGTACTGGTAGAGCCCGCTTGTGGCGCTGCGCTGGCACTGGCTTATGAGGCCGATACCCTGGCCCGCTACAGCAACGTACTGGTGGTGGTCTGTGGCGGTGCGACCGCAACGCTGGAGCAGATCCACACCTGGTTACAACAGGCCGATTAAGCCCTGCCTGTCCCCCTGGCCGTGACCGTTTTGTACGGGCAATGATTACGACGGTCACATGAGCCTGATCTACTGAGCCTGCCGCAACCGGAAAAAACCCTGCGCAACGTCTGCAACAGTGACGAAATGCATGCCTTACCCTTTCGGTCTGCGGCAAGTGAAGGCACAATGCGTGTCCTTTTTTTGGCCGGCCTTGCCGGGGGCCTTTAAATGATCAAGACGCCGTACTACCTCATCGATAAAACCAAGCTGCTGAGCAACATGGAGAAGATCGCCTACGTGCGTGAACACTCCGGTGCCAAGGCGCTGCTCGCCCTCAAATGTTTTGCCACCTGGTCGGTGTTCGACCTGATGCAGCAATACATGGACGGCACCACCTCTTCGTCGCTTTTCGAACTCAAGCTCGGCCGCCAGAAGTTTGCCGGCGAGACCCACGCCTACAGCGTGGCCTGGGCCGACGACGAGGTCGAGGAAATGCTCGAAAACTGCGACAAGATCATCTTCAACTCGATCGGCCAGCTGCAGCGCTTTGCCGAACAGTCCGAAGGCAAGGTCCGTGGCCTGCGCGTCAACCCGCAAGTCAGCAGCTCCGACTACCTGCTGGCCGACCCGGCCCGCCCGTTCAGCCGCCTCGGTGAGTGGGACCCGGAGAAGATCGAGAAGGTCATCGAGCAAATCTCCGGCTTCATGTTCCACAACAACTGTGAGAACGGTGACTTCGGCCTGTTCGACAAGATGCTCAGCCACATCGAAGAGCGCTTCGGCCACCTGTTGCACAAGGTGCAGTGGGTCAGCCTCGGTGGCGGCATCCACTTCACCGGTGAAGACTATGCGGTCGATGCGTTCTGCGCGCGCCTCAAAGCCTTCTCGGAAAAATACGGCGTGCAGGTTTACCTGGAGCCGGGCGAAGCCGCCATCACCAACAGCGCCTCGCTGGAAGTGACCGTGCTCGACACCCTGTACAACGGCAAGCACCTGGCCGTGGTCGACAGCTCGATCGAAGCGCACCTGCTCGACCTGCTGATCTACCGCCTCAACGCCAAGATGGCCCCCAACGATGGCGAGCACACCTACATGGTCTGCGGTAAATCGTGCCTGGCCGGTGACATCTTCGGCGAGTACCAATTCGATCGCCCATTGGCCATCGGCGATCGCCTGTCGTTCATCGACACGGCGGGTTACACCATGGTCAAGAAAAACTGGTTCAACGGTCTGAAAATGCCCTCCATCGCGGTCAAGCAGCTCGACGGTAGCGTCGAAGTGGTGCGCGAGTTCGGTTTTGAAGACTACGTTTCCAGCCTGTCGTAAGACCGGCATTCAGTAAGGAGCAAGGGATAAATTGAAGAAGAACGTTCTTATCATTGGTGCAGGAGGTGTCGCCAAGGTGGTGGCCCACAAGTGCGCGCAGCATAACGACGAACTCGGTCGTATTGCTATTGCGTCACGGAACATCTCCAAATGCCAGGCCATCATCGACAGCGTCAAGGCCAAGGGTAGCCTCAAGGTACCCGCCGACATCCAGGCCTTCTCGCTCAACGCCCTCGATGTCGAGGCGACCAAGGCACTGATCCGCGAGACCGAATCGCAGATCGTGATCAACGTGGGCTCTGCCTTCCTCAACATGTCGGTGCTGCGTGCCTGCATCGATACCGGTGTCGCCTACCTGGACACCGCGATTCACGAAGAACCAGGCAAGATCTGCGAAACACCGCCCTGGTACGGCAACTACGAGTGGAAACACCTCGAAGAGTGCCAAGAAAAGAACATTACCGCCATTCTCGGCGTCGGTTTCGACCCGGGTGTGGTGAACAGCTACGCAAAACTTGCGCAGCAGCAATACTTCGACCGCATTGATTCGATCGACATCCTCGACGTCAATGCTGGTTCGCATGGCAAATACTTCGCCACCAACTTCGACCCGGAAATCAACTTCCGCGAGTTCACCGGGCAAGTGTGGAGCTGGCAGAACAGCCAGTGGACCAGCAACACCATGTTCGAGGTCAAGCGTACCGACGACCTGCCGGTCGTAGGTTCGCAAAACCTGTACCTGACCGGCCACGATGAAGTGCATTCGATTTCGAAGAACCTCAACGTGCCGAACGTGCGCTTCTGGATGAGCTTCGGCGAGCACTACATCAATGTGTTCACCGTGCTGAAAAACCTTGGCCTGCTCTCCGAGCAACCGGTCAAGACTGCCGAAGGCCTGGAAGTGGTCCCGCTGAAAGTGGTCAAGGCCGTGCTGCCTGACCCGGCCTCCCTGGCCCCGGGCTACACCGGCAAGACCTGCATCGGTGACCTGGTCAAGGGCACCAAGGACGGCCAGCCACGCGAAGTGTTCATCTACAACGTGGCGGATCACGAAGAAGCCTACGCCGAGACCGACAGCCAGGGTATTTCCTACACCGCCGGTGTACCGCCAGTGGCTGCCGCCCTGCTGGTCGCCCGTGGCGAATGGGATGCCAAGCGCATGGTCAACGTCGAAGAACTGCCCGCCGAGCCGTTCCTCAAGGCGCTGGACGTGATGGGCCTGCCGACCCGCGTCAAAGATGAGAAAGGCGATCGTCCGTGGGACGCTGAAGCCTAAGCAACACCAGGAAGGGCGCCAACAGGCGCCCTTCTTTTTATCCTGCATTCGCCACTGCCCATGGCTCGACCCCTGCCGTTTGCTCGCGTAGGCTTGCCGTTTTCCTTCCGTCGCAAGGCAAACGTTCCCATGGCAAATACAGACATCACCTACACCCCCGACCCGGATGCCGATTCCATTTCGTCCGATGTCGCCGAGTACAACGGCGTATTGGTCACCACCCAGATCCCAACCCACGCCGATGGCAGCCTTGAGCTGGGCGATATCGTTGCGCAAAGCGAATGTACCCTGCAGGCGCTGAAAGTGGCCCTGGAGAAAGCCGGCAGCGGCATGGACCGCGTGCTGCACCTGACCATCTACCTCACCGACATGGCCGACCGCGCTGCGTTCAACGAGGTGTACCAGCGCTTCTTCAGCAACCCGTGGCCGGTACGCGCCGCCGTTGGCGTGGCATCGCTGGCGTTCGACGGCATGCGCGTGGAAGTGACCGCGATGGCGGCCAAGCGCTGATCCCTTTGTGAACGGCCTTGCCGGGGCGCCGGCAAGGCCGCTCACACACAGGTTGCGCAAGCAGGGTTGCAGCGCAGGGATGCCACCAACCCGTTTCACCGCTACAATGCCCGCCTAAACCGTGACCGCCCGAAAATATAACGACATGTCCCTTCCAAAGAATCACCTGGAACTGCTCAGCCCTGCCCGTGACGTGGCCATCGCTCGCGAAGCGATCCTGCACGGCGCTGACGCCATCTATATCGGCGGCCCGAGCTTCGGCGCGCGCCATAACGCCTGCAACGAAGTCAGCGAAATTGCCGAACTCGTCGAGTTTGCCCGTCGCTACCATGCACGCGTGTTCACCACCATCAACACCATCCTCCACGACAACGAGCTGGAGCCCGCGCGCAAGCTGATCCATCAGCTTTACGACGCCGGCGTCGATGCCCTGATCGTGCAGGACCTGGGGGTGATGGAGCTGGACATCCCGCCGATCGAGCTGCACGCCAGCACCCAGACCGACATCCGCACCCTGGAACGGGCCAAGTTCCTCGACCAGGCGGGTTTCTCGCAGTTGGTACTGGCCCGCGAACTGAACCTGCAGCAGATTCGCGCCATTGCCGCCGAAACCGATGCGGCCATCGAATTCTTCATCCATGGCGCGCTGTGCGTGGCCTTCTCCGGCCAGTGCAACATCTCCCACGCCCAGACCGGCCGCAGCGCCAACCGTGGCGACTGTTCGCAAGCCTGCCGCCTGCCCTACACCCTCAAGGATGACCAGGGCCGCGTGGTTGCCTTCGAAAAACACCTGCTATCGATGAAGGACAACAACCAGACCGCCAACCTGCGCGACCTGGTCGACGCCGGCGTGCGCTCGTTCAAGATCGAAGGCCGCTACAAGGACATGGGCTATGTGAAGAACATCACTGCCCACTACCGCAAAGAGCTCGACGCCATCCTCGAAGACCGCCCGGCCCTGGCCCGTGCCTCGAGCGGCCGCACCGAACACTTCTTCGTCCCAGACCCGGACAAGACCTTCCACCGCGGCAGCACCGACTACTTCGTCAGCGACCGCAAGATCGACATCGGCGCCTTCGACTCGCCGACCTTCACCGGCTTGCCGGTGGGTGTGGTGGAAAAGGTCAACAAGCGCGACATGCTGGTCATCACCGATGTGCCGCTGACCAACGGCGACGGCCTCAACGTGCTGGTCAAGCGTGAGGTGGTGGGTTTTCGCGCCAACATCGCCGAACCCCGCGGCGAATTCGAGGAAGACGGCCAGAAGCGCTACCGCTACCGCGTCGAACCCAACGAGATGCCCGACGGCCTGTACAAGCTGCGGCCGAACCACCCGCTGTCGCGCAACCTCGACCACAACTGGCAGCAAGCCTTGCAGCGCACCTCGGCCGAGCGCCGGGTGGGCGTCGAGTGGCACGCAGTACTGCGTGAGCAGCGCCTGATGCTGACCGTCAGCAGTGAAGAAGGCGTCAGCGTGCAAGTCGCCCTAGACGGCCCGTTCGGCGCGGCCAACAAGCCGCAACAGGCACTGGAGCAGTTGCACGACCTGCTGGGCCAATTGGGCACAACCCAGTACCACGCCAACGCCATCGAGCTGGATGCACCGCAGGCGTACTTCATCCCCAACTCGCAGCTCAAGGCCCTGCGCCGTGAAGCCATCGAGGCGCTGACCGCTGCGCGGGTCAAGGCGCACCCGCGTGGCGGGCGCAAGGCCGAGACCACGCCACCACCGGTGTACCCGGAGTCGCACCTGTCGTTCCTGGCCAACGTGTACAACCAGAAGGCCCGCGACTTCTACCACCGTCACGGCGTGCAACTGATCGACGCGGCCTACGAGGCCCATGAAGAGCACGGCGAAGTGCCGGTGATGATCACCAAGCACTGCCTGCGCTTCTCGTTCAACCTGTGCCCCAAGCAAGCCAAGGGCGTGACCGGCGTGCGCACCAAGGTCGCGCCGATGCAACTGATTCAGGGTGACGAAGTACTGACCCTGAAGTTCGACTGCAAGCCGTGCGAGATGCACGTGGTCGGCAAGATGAAGAGCCACATCATCGACCTGCCGACCCCCGGCAGCGCGGTGGCCCAGGTAGTGGGGCATATCAGCCCGGAAGACCTGCTCAAGACCATCCACCGCGCCCCGCACTGATCGATCGGGGTATCAGAAAACTGTGGGGGCGGGTTTACCCCCCCCACAAGGTCGGCAGCTACGCACAGCCTAAGGCCTGTTGTCAGCGGATCTGGTGCTTGTGCAACAGCCGATAGAACGTCGGGCGTGAGACCCCCAGCACCTTCGCCGCGATGCTCAAATTGTCGCTGTGCCGGTTAAGCACATCACACAAAGCCTGGCGCTCCGCCCGGTGCTTGTACTCCTCCAGCGTCCCCAGCGGCTGCTGTTCCTGCTCGATCTGCAAGCCCAGGTCCGACGCTTCAATCTGCCGCCCTTCAGCCAACACCAACCCGCGTCGCACCCGGTTGGCCAGTTCGCGCACATTGCCGGGCCAATCATGCCGGCCCATGGCTGCCAAGGCATGGTCACTGAACGAGCGCGGCCTGCGCCCAGTTTCAAGGCTGTAGAAATGCGCAAAATGGCTGGCCAGCATCGACAGGTCGCCATGCCTGTCACGTAGCGGCGCGGTCACCACCTGCAACACATTGAGCCGGTAATACAGGTCCTCGCGAAAGCGCCCCTGTTCGATGGCCTTTTCCAGGTCCACGTGAGTGGCCGCAAGCACCCGTACATCCACCGGGATCGGCTGGCTGCCTCCGACCCGTTCGATGTGCTTCTCCTGCAGAAACCGCAGCAGGTTGGCCTGCAGCTCCAAGGGCAAGTCACCGACCTCGTCCAGAAACAGGGTGCCGCCATGGGCCGCTTCGATTCGCCCGGCCTTGCGCTGATGGGCGCCGGTAAACGCGCCCTTTTCGTGCCCGAACAACTCGGACTGGATCAGGTGTTCGGGTATCGCCCCGCAGTTGATGGCAATAAACGGCTGATCGCGCCGCTGTGACTGGCGATGCAGGGTGCGCGCCACCAGTTCCTTGCCTGTGCCGCTCTCACCGCGGATCAGTACCGGCGATTCGGTGGGCGCCAGCTTGCCCAGCAATTTGCGCAGTTCGCGAATAGGGCGGCTTTCACCCAACAGCTCATGCGTCGCCTCGTCCACCCGCGCCGTGCCCTTGCCGCGCAGGCGTGCCATGCCAAAGGCACGCCCGAGGGTGACCTGCACGCGGGAAACATCGAACGGCAAGGTATGGAAGTCGAAAAACCATTCGCAGACAAAATCACCCACGTTCTGCATGCGCAACTGCTCGGCGCTGAGCACGGCAATCCACTCAGTATTGCTGCGCTTGATCATGTCCTTCACGGCGTCGGGATGGCGCAGGTGCGATGCCTGCAGGCGCAGCAGGCCAACATCGCAGGTGTGCTCCAGCGCGGCGCCGAGGATACAACTGTCCACATCCCAGCCGGCACTGCGCAGGCCCGGCAGCAATTGGTGGCAGTCGTCGCAGGGGTCGACGATGAGCAAACGGCGTTGGGAAGCGGGTTGCTGCATGACCGTTCCTTGGCGCCAGAGTTTGGTTTTGTGAAGTAAAACAGCAAGTTGTGGCGCCCAATTAACAGTAGCAACGAACTTGACGGTGCCCAGTACCGTCTGTCTGCCGAATCATTTTTTTACAATCCATGACGGGAATTTTCGCACTTTATCGACATCACATGGCGGCGTAAGCGTGAACAGATTTGACCCTGAAAAAAAATTTTACATCCAATGTGTGACTTACCCCCGGACAACGAGCATCAGTACACATAACCCCGCGCTGCACTTCGCGATTATTGAGGCGACTTTGAAGCAACGCGGACTTTACTTCGATGTTTGGGACCATAGAGAGACCGAACCATGAATGCCCCGCTCCGTGTCAACGAAGCACTGCTGATTGCCGACCACGCCTTCGAACCTTTCCAGTGCGTAGCCTGGGATGCACCCAACGGTACTGGTGAGCTGAGCCTGGCAGTGATCGACCGGACCAGCACCCGCATCGGCAGCAAGCAAGTGTCCTCGCGCATTTATTCCGACCCTGCGCAATGGGCCAGCCTGATCGAGGAAGTGCGCGCCGAGCTGTGCGAAAAAGGTTACGACCTGCAACCTTGGTCGATGCCAAAGTAATACCGATTAGCCCGCCAAGTGCGTGCCCTGTCACGCACTTGCGCAACTTTCCAGTTGCGGCTCTCGCAACTTTTGTTATTGCGACATAGTGTCGCAACCTCCCCCGCCGCCGTAACTCAATCCACAACCTTGAACTGTTCCAGGTGCTGATAATCCGCCTGCAGTTGTTCGGCCAACTGTTGTGCGCGCCCCAGGCGAACGGGCGCCAGTTCCATGTCGACCAATAGCGTGGCACACGGCATGGGCTGCACGGCATCCCAGCGCTGCAGCCGTCCGTCGGTGAACACCAAGCAGCGCACAGCCTCATTGGGGTGGGTTTGCTGCCGCGCCTGCAGCCACTGCCGTGCCTGCTCCAGCGCAGCGATCAACGGCGTACCACCGCCCGCCCCCAGCGCTTGCAACCAGGGCTGTAGGGCTGCCGAGGCCTTCAGGCCGTGACGCTGCCACTGCGGTGTCCGCCCACTGGCGGTCAGCAAGGCCAGCCGGGCGCGCTGCCGGTATGCCTGGTCGAACAACGCCGCCAGCAAGCCTTTGGTCTGCGCCAGTGCCTGATGGCGGCGGGTTGACGCAGATGCGTCGACGATCACCAGCCACAGTTCGTTAGCCTGGCCCTGGCGCTGTTGCCAGCACAGGTCGTCACGCAGCCGGGGCCGCCCCTTGAGCAAGGTCGGCAACCACGCCACCCGGCCCGCCGCGGCACTGCGCACACGGCCACGGCTGGCGCCTGCCAGCTTGCCCACGCGTGGTCTGGCATCCGCCCCTTGAGCCTGCCGTGGGCGGATGCTCAGGGCTTTTTTGCCCAGTTCGGCACCTCGCGACGCGCGCCACTCACTACCGGTTGAGGTGGCAGCGCCCCCCAATCACCCTGCCCGCCTTGATTGTCTGCGCCCTGCTGGCCTGCCTCGGGCGGTGTCGAAGGCGGCTGTTGTTGCTGCGGCGTCACCCGGCGGCGATGGCGCAGGGCGAACTCGGCCACCGCGTCCACATCGGCTTCTTCTATGGCCGCGCCCCCGCGCCAGGCGCAATGCGCCCGTGCAGCGCGCAGCCAGACCAGGTCAGCACGCAGGCCATCGACCCCGGCGGCATAACAGCGCTCGGTGATCCAGGCCAGGGCCTGATCGTCCAAGGCAATCAAGGCAAGGGCGTGGCGCGCTTGCTGGCAACGCTCACGCAGTTGCGCCTGGGCGGCCGCCCATTGCGCGCAAAAGGCCTGCGGGTCGCTGTCGAACGCCAGGCGGCGACGGATGATCTGCTGGCGGGCGTGCGGCTCGGGCAAACCTTCTAGTGCCACATTCAAGCCAAAACGGTCGAGCAACTGCGGGCGCAACTCGCCTTCTTCCGGGTTCATGGTGCCAATCAGCACAAAGCGGGCGCTATGCCGGTGCGAGATGCCGTCGCGCTCGATGCGGTTGGTGCCGCTGGCTGCCACGTCGAGCAACAGGTCGACCAAGGTATCGGGCAGCAGGTTGACCTCGTCCACGTACAGCACACCGCCATCGGCCTGGGCCAACACGCCCGGCGAAAACTGTGCCTTGCCCTGCCCCAGCGCAGCGTCCAGGTCGAGGGTGCCGACCAGGCGCTCTTCGCTGGCGCCCAATGGCAGCGTGACGAACGGGCCTTCGCCGAGCAGGTCGGCAAGGCCGCGGGCCAAGGTGCTTTTGGCCATGCCGCGCGGGCCTTCGATCAGCACGCCTCCGATTTTCGGGTCGATGGCGGTCAGGCACAGGGCCAGTTTCAGCTCATCGGCACCGACCACTGCAGCCAGCGGAAATAGTACGGGTTCACTCATTTCAAGCCTGTTCCTCGCCGTCGAGCAACTGCTCCTCAAGGGCTTCGCGGTAGTCGCCAGGCGCCTCCCAGAGGCCGCGTTGCTGGGCCTCCAGCAAACGCTCGGTAAGGTCGCGCAGGGCCTCGGGGTTGTGCTCGCGCATAAAGTCGCGGGTCGCCGGGTCGAGCACGTAGGCATCGGCCAGGGACTGATAATGATGGTCGTCGATTAGGTGCGTGGTAGCGTCGAAGGCGAACAGGTTGTCGACTGTCGCCGCCATCTCGAAGGCGCCTTTGTAACCATGGCGCTTCACCCCGTCGATCCACTTCGGGTTGAGCGCACGGGCCCGGATGACCCGGTTCAGCTCTTCCTTGAGGGTGCGGATACGCGGCCGGTCGACCTGGCTGTGGTCGCCGTGATAACTGGCTACCGACGCGCCAGACAAGGTTTCAGAGGCGGCCAGCATGCCACCTTGGAACTGGTAGTAATCGTTGGAATCGAGCACGTCGTGCTCGTGGTTGTCCTGGTTCTGCAACACCGCCTGGACCTGTCCCAGGCGGTGCGCAAACTGGGCGCGGGCCGGGGTGCCCTCGTCGCTTGCGCCGTAAGCGTAGCCGCCGTGGTTGAGGTAGACCTCGGCCAGGTCGTCGCGGCTGTGCCACAAACGGCCATCGATGGCGTTCTGCACGCCAGCGCCATAAGCACCGGGCTTGGCCCCGAACACTCGCCAGCCAGCCTGGCGGGCCGCCTGCTCGGCGTCGACGCCCTGTGCCTGCAGCGTTTCGCGCTCGTTGCGCACCCGTGCTGCCAGCGGGTTGAGGTCATCGGGCTCATCCAGCGCCGCCACGGCCTGAACGGCGGCATCGAACAAGCGAATCAGGTTGCCGAAGGCATCGCGGAAAAACCCCGAGACGCGCAAGGTCACATCCACCCGCGGGCGATCAAGCACGCCCAGCGGCAGGATTTCGAAATCGTCGACCCGCTGGCTGCCGGTGGCCCAGACCGGGCGCACACCCATCAGGGCCATGGCCTGGGCGATGTCGTCACCGCCGGTGCGCATGGTCGCTGTGCCCCATACCGACAGGCCCAGTTGGCGCAGGTGGTCGCCGTGGTCCTGCAAGTGGCGTTCGAGAATCAGGTTCGCCGACGCGAAACCCAGGCGCCAGGCCGTGGTGGTGGGCAGGTTACGCACATCCACGGTATAGAAGTTGCGACCGGTGGGCAGCACGTCCAGGCGCCCGCGGCTTGGCGCGCCACTGGGGCCCGCCGGGACGAAGCGGCCAGCCAGGGCCGCCAGCAGGCCGTCGATTTCTGCCGCACCACAGGCATCCAGGCTCGGCGCCACCGTTGCACACAGCGCTTGCACCACTTCGTGCACCGGTTGCCATTCGCTCACTGCAGGCAGTGCCGAAGCTCCGCCCAGTGCCTGCTCGATCACCTGCAGGGCCAGCAGTTCAAGGCGCTCACGGGTATCACCGCAGGTGCGCCATGGCGCGTCGCTCACTGCCTGCAAAAACGCTGGGCACGCGCCCTGCCAAGGCTGCCCGAGGTCGCAGTCGAGTGGGTCGAAGCCGGGCACCAGGGCCTTGGCCAGTGTGCGCAACAGGCTGGCATTGCCACCCCGGCCGTCGCCGCGCTCCACGCGCAGCAACGCCAGCAAGGTGTCCAGGCGCAGCCTACCTTCAGGAGACTGGCCAAACACATGCAAGCCATCGCGGATCTGCGATTCCTTGAGGTCGCACAGGTAGGTGTCCAGGCGCGGCAGCCATACGGCGGCATCGTCCAGCTGGCCTTCCAGTTGCAGTTCGCGATCGATGTGGTTGGCCTTGACCAGTTCCAGGATGTCGCGCTGCAGCTCGCGGGCACGCCGCGGGTCGAGCAGCTGCGCTTCATAGAATTCGTCGGCCAGTTGCTCCAGGTGACGCAGCGGGCCGTAGGTTTCGGCGCGGGTCAACGGCGGCATCAGGTGATCGATGATGACCGCTTGGGTGCGACGCTTGGCCTGGGCGCCCTCCCCCGGGTCGTTGACGATGAACGGGTAGATGTTCGGCAACGGGCCGAGCAGCGCGTCTGGCCAGCATTGCGCCGACAGGCCGACCCCCTTGCCGGGCAGCCACTCCAGATTGCCGTGCTTGCCAACGTGAATCACCGCATCGGCAGCAAAGGCATGGCGCAGCCAGAAATGAAACGCCAGGTACCCGTGTGGCGGCACCAGGTCGGGGTCGTGGTACACCGCACTTTGATCAACCTGGTAGCCGCGTGCCGGCTGGATACCGACGAAGGTCTGGCCGAAGCGCAGGCCTGCAACCATCAGCCGCCCACTGCGGTACATGGGGTCGTGTTCCGGCGCCCCCCAACGCTCCAGCACCGCTTGGCGATTGGCCTCCGGCAGGCGGGAAAACGCTGCCTGGTAGTCATCCAGGCTCAGGCTCTGCGGGCAGGGGCGCTGGTCCAGATGGTCGAGGTCGTTGGTCACGCCGCCCAGCAACTGGTGGATCAATTGGGTGCCCGTGCCCGGCAGGTCGGCCAGCGGATACCCTTCGCCCTGCAGCGCCTTGAGGATGTTCAACGCAGCCGCCGGCGTGTCCAGCCCCACACCGTTGCCAATTCGGCCGTCGCGGGTCGGGTAATTGGCCAGCACCAGGGCCACGCGCTTCTGGTCATTGGGCAAGCGGGCCAGCGCTACCCAGCGCCGGGCCAGCTCAGCGACGAAGTCCATGCGCTCGGGATGGGCGCGGTAGCAGACCACGTCGGACTGGCTGCGCTCGCTGCGCCAGGCCATGTCCTTGAAGCTGACCGGGCGCGTGATGATGCGCCCGTCCAGCTCCGGCAAGGCAATGTGCATGGCCAGGTCGCGCGCGCCCAGGCCTTGCTCGCTGGTTTCCCAGGCGGGTTGGTTGTCTTGCGCGCAAATAGCCTGCAGTACCGGGATATCACGGCGGAACGGGCGCAGGTTGGGGCGCTCGGGGCTGGACAAGGCGAAACCCGTGGTATTGATCAACACCTCGGCACCGACCTCGTCCAGCCAGGCCTCGACCTGTTCCAGGCAGGCGCTTTCCTTGAGGCTGGCGACGGCGATCGGCAAAGGGTTGACCCCGGCCGCCAGCAACCGATTGCAGAATACGTCGATAAAAGCAGTATTGGCCGCCTGCAGGTGAGAGCGATAGAACAGCAGCGGTGCCACCGGGTGATCGGGGCGCCATTGCGCATACCAGTCTTCAAGCGCTGCACTGCCCTTGGCCGGGTGGTACACCGAGGTGCGCGGCAAGGGCTGCGGCTCGTCCCAGCGATAATCGCGGCCCAACAACTGGTTGGCCAGGCAGTTGAAGAGGTTGATGGCATTGGCCTTGCCGCCCTGGCGCAGGTAGTGCCAGAGGCGCTCGGCCTGCTCGCCGGTCACCGTGCCCAGGCCCGTCAGCTCCGGGTCCGGGCGGTCGTCGCCCGGCACCAGGATCAGCTGCACGCCTTGGGCCGCCAGCGCGACCAGTTGCTCGACGCCATAGCGCCAGTAGCCAACGCCACCGTGCAACGACACCAGAATGACCTTGGCATGGCGCAGTACCTGGTCGACATACAAGTCGACCGAGGCATGGTTCTGCACCTGCATCGGGTTGGCCAGGCGCAAACTGGGGAAGTCGTCAGGCAATTGCTCGGCCGTGTCGGCGAGCAATGCCAGGTGTGAATCACCGCTGCAGAGGATCACCAGGTCGGCGGGGCTCTGGCCGAGGTCGGCGATGCTGTCATCCGGCACGAAGCCGCCGGGCTGGGTCCGCAGCAGGTGCATGGGTCAGGCGCCCAGTGCTTGGCGCAGACGCGCTTCGAGTTGCGCAGCGTCAAGCGCTTGGCCGATCAGTACCAAGCGCGTGATACGCGGCTCGTCGGCGCGCCAGGCGCGGTCGAAGTGCTTGTCGAAGCGGGTACCCACGCCCTGCACCAGCAGGCGCATTGGCTTGCCCGGGATGGCGGCGAAGCCTTTGGCGCGGAGGATGCCGAACTCGACCACCAGTTGGGTCAGGGCATCGAGCAACAGGCTTTCGTCAGCCTCGGGCAGGTCGATGGAGATCGAATCGAAGGCGTCGTGGTCATGATCGTCGTGGTCATCGCCATCGTGGTGCGAATCATGGTGAGTACGGCGGCCGTCGATGTGCGCCTCGGACTCGGCGCCCACCCCCAGCAGCACTTCCAGCGGCAGGCGACCGCTGCTGGCCTCGACCACCTTGACGGCGGGCGGCAGCTCTTCGGCGACTTCGGCGCGGACCTTGGCCAAGCCTTCGGCGTCGATCAGGTCGGCCTTGTTCAGCACCACCAGGTCGGCGCTGGCCAACTGGTCGGCGAACAGTTCGTGCAGCGGCGACTCGTGGTCCAGGTTAGGGTCGAGTTTGCGCTGTGCATCCACCTGGTCCGGGTAGGCGGCAAAGGTACCGGCAGCCACGGCCGGGCTGTCGACCACGGTGATCACCGCGTCGACGGTGCAGGCGTTGCGGATTTCCGGCCACTGGAAGGCCTGTACCAACGGCTTGGGCAAGGCCAGGCCACTGGTTTCGATGAGGATGTGGTCGAGGTCGCCACGGCGCGCGACCAGTTCGCGCATTACCGGGAAGAATTCTTCCTGTACGGTGCAGCACAGGCAGCCATTGGCCAGTTCGTAAACGCGGCCGCTGGCTTCTTCTTCGGTGCAGCCGATGCTGCACTGCTTGAGGATTTCGCCATCGATGCCCAGTTCGCCGAATTCGTTGACGATCACCGCGATACGGCGGCCCTGGGCGTTGTCGAGCATGTGCCGCAGCAAGGTGGTCTTGCCTGAGCCGAGGAAGCCGGTAACGATGGTGACGGGGAGTTTGGCCAGTGTTTTCATGTCGCGGTGCCCTTGGCAGATGGCGCGGGCATGCAGGACGACAGCCACGGGCCAGGTCGGCCGGGCTTGTTCGCCACCGGATCACCCCGCCCGGTTGAAAGTCGAAAGCGCTTCGAGGCAGGTCTCCTGGCTCGCACCATGCCCGCCGCTCGGTAAAGAGCAAGGCTGGCCGGATGACGCCTTCCCGCGCGGTTTGCGCAGTGGCTGTGTCGATCCTTTGTCGGTGCTTACAGTTGCGGGGGCAGCCGCGGCATGTACCGCGTTCCCGTCTTAGCTTCGGCCTGGCCGAAGAACCTCGAACTGGCAAGGCTACGCAGTGGCCGGCAGGTGGTCAACCATTGCCGTCGGCCCGGCAGCCAGAGACGCGCAGGCGACCGCCTAACTGCGCTACAGTGGCACCTTTGCCAACGGTCAAGGACGCCTTATGCCGCTCGCCCCCGCCATTCCGGTACTGCGTATTTTTTCGGTCGACAAGGCCAAAGAGTTCTACCTCGATTTTCTCGGTTTCAGCCTCGACTGGGAGCACCGCTTCAGCCCGGACCTGCCCCTGTACGCGCAAATTCATCGCGACGGGCTGATCCTGCACCTGACCGAGCACCATGGAGACGCTACCCCTGGTTCAACCGTATTTGCCCGCATCGACGACCTGCGCGCCCTCGAAGGCGAACTGCAGGCCAAACGCTACGGCTACGCCCGCCCTGAGGCCGAACGCCTGGACTGGGGCCTGCAGATGCAGGTGTACGACCCGTTCGGCAACCGCTTGAGTTTTTGCCAGCAAATTGATGATGAGGCTGCCCAATGAAGGCTATGGGTAAGCGCGAGGTGGCACGTGTGGAGCGTGAACTGGTAGCTTGCCTGACGGAGGCCTGCGATACGGCCAAGGCAGAAATCGTCGGGTTCACCTGGCTTACCCACCGCCTCGACCCCGACAACTTTCCCGCAAGCTTGCGCATCACCTGGGTTTTCCAGCGCGAGGCAGACAAAGCTGCAGCGCTGGCTGGGGTGGCCAAGGCGCGCATGCTGGCGCTGACCTGTCAGGCGCTCGATGAAGTAGGGATACGCTTGGATCATCCAGCCTGGCATGTGCGTTTTGACAGTGAAGAGGCCTGTAGCCGCAGCCACAACGGTGACTGGAACAAGCGCCTGCAAGTGCACTGAGGCCTATCGGCGGAAGGCGCTTTACCTGCCTTCACCGGTTCGATACGATCCGTATTCCACTTCTGCGAGGTGTTCGTCCAATGCGCCATTGATGCCGCCGTCTTTTCGACGGCCAGCCTTCAGCCTCCGGCTTGCTCCGGAGATGTCGCGGCATTGAGTGGAGTTGTGCATGACGAATACGTCGATCCTGACGCTGGATAGCGTCTCCTTGGCTTTGCCCGATGGCAGGCTGCTGTTTTCCAATCTCAACGAATCGTTCGATCAGCGCCGTACGGGGCTGGTCGGGCGCAATGGCGTGGGTAAAAGCCTGCTTGGACAGTTACTGGCTGGTCAGCGCGAACCCACAAGCGGGCGCTGCCTTCGCCAGGGTCGCATTCACCACCTGCATCAACAGGTCATCCAGCAAAGCACCACGGTAGCTGACCTTGCCCAGGCAGGCACGGTGATCGCGGCGTTGAAGCGTATTGAACAAGGCAGCGTCGACCCCGTCGATTACGACACAGTGGGTGAGCGCTGGGATATTCGCGAGCAACTCCAGGTGCACCTTGACCGACAGGGCCTCGGCCAACTCGACTGGCGCCAACCTGCCCGCAGCCTCAGCGGTGGCCAGGCCATGCGCGTGGCCTTGATCGGTGCCTGGCTCAGCGACGCCGACTATTTGATCCTCGACGAACCGAGCAATCATCTGGACGCCGAAGCCCGCGCACAGTTGCTCAGCATGATCCAGGCCTGGGACCGCGGCTTGCTGGTTATCAGCCACGACCGCAGCCTGCTTCAGCACATGGCGCGTATCGTCGAGCTGTCCAGCCTCGGCTTGCAGGCATTTGGAGGCAATTTCAACCTTTATGTCACGCAAAAAACCAAGCAGACGGAAGTGGCCCAGCAGCAACTTGCGCGGCTCAAACTGGAGCGTCAACGTCACGCCCACCAGTTACAGCGCCAGCGCGAAGACCTTGAGCGCCACCAGGCGCGTGCCGGGCGGCAGGCCAAGCATGCAAACCAGGCGAAAATTCTGCTGGATCGCCAGCATGAGCGCAGCCAGGCCACGGCTGGCAAACAACGACGCGACCATCGCGATGCCTTGCAGGCCCTACAGGGCCAAGTCCGTGATGCAGCCCGCGAGGTTGAACAGAGCAGCACCATCATCCTGCACACACCGACGCCTCAACGCCACCCAGGGAGGGAAGTACTGGCCGTGCATCAGCTACGCCTGCCGCACGGCAACCGCAAGCCCTTGTGCCTGCGGCTGTGTCTGGGCCAGCGTGTAGGCCTGGTCGGCGCCAACGGCACTGGCAAGTCCACCCTGCTGCAAGTGCTCAACGGAACGCTAGCCGTGCCATCCGACACCGTCCGCGTGACCGGCGAAGTGGCTTTACTCGACCAGCACTGCAGCTTGCTACCGGGGCAAACCACCGTGCTCGACCACTTGCGACAGGCCAACCCAACGCTGGCACTGAGTGATTTGCGTTGTCGGCTGGCGCAACTGGGCCTCGATGCGGGGCGCATCGAGCTGCCCAGCGCCCTGCTCAGTGGCGGTGAACGGCTGAAGGCCTCACTGGCCGCTGTGCTGTACCGCGAGCGACCGCTAGACATGCTGTTGCTGGATGAGCCCAGCAACCACCTGGACCTTCCATCACTGGAGGCGTTGGAATGCATGCTTCGGGGATTTCGGGGGGCGCTGGTGGTGGTTTCCCATGATGCGGTACTGCTCGAACGGCTCGCGCTGGATGATTACTGGCAGCTTTAAAGCCAGCAACCCCGCATCAGCGGCCAGCAATTCGTGACTGGCCGTTCCCGATCCGCGACGGATGTATTATCGTGGCGTGGTGCGCATATAACAGCAGCCTGAGCAATCGGGCATCTGCAAGACAATCGAGGGTGTCATGAGTAACGAGAGCATTAATTGGGACAAGCTGGGCTTCGACTACATCAAGACCGACAAGCGCTACCTGTCCGTATGGCGCAATGGCGAGTGGGACAAGGGCACCCTGACCGAAGACAACGTACTGCACATCAGTGAAGGCTCCACTGCCCTGCACTACGGCCAGCAGTGCTTCGAAGGCCTCAAGGCCTACCGCTGCAAGGACGGCTCGATCAACCTGTTCCGCCCAGACCAGAACGCCGCGCGCATGCAGCGCAGCTGCGCCCGCCTGCTGATGCCGCACGTGCCAACCGATGTGTTCATCGAGGCCTGCAAGCAAGTGGTCAAGGCCAACGAGCGCTTCGTGCCGCCACATGGCAAAGGCGCCCTGTACCTGCGCCCGTTCGTCATCGGCACCGGTGACAACATCGGCGTGCGTACCGCACCCGAGTTCATCTTCTCGGTCTTCGCCATCCCGGTGGGTTCGTACTTCAAGGGCGGCATGAAGCCGCACAACTTCCAGATTTCCAGCTTCGACCGCGCCGCCCCGCAAGGCACCGGCGCAGCCAAGGTCGGTGGCAACTATGCCGCCAGCCTGCAGCCAGGCGCTGAAGCCAAGAAGGCCAACTTCGCCGATGCCATCTACCTCGATCCGCTGACTCACACCAAGATCGAGGAAGTCGGTTCGGCCAACTTCTTCGGCATCACCGCCAACAACGAGTTCATCACGCCGAAATCGGCCTCCGTGCTGCCAGGCATCACCCGCCTGTCGCTGATGGAACTGGCGTCCTCGCGCCTGGGCCTGAAAGTGATCGAAGGCGATGTCGAGATCAACAACCTCGACCGCTTCATCGAAGCCGGCGCTTGCGGTACCGCCGCGGTGATCACCCCGATCGGTGGCATCGAGTACAACGGCAAGCTGCACGTGTTCCACGACCTGGAAAAAGTCGGCCCGGTCACCCAGAAGCTCTACAACGAGCTGACCGGCATCCAGAGCGGTGATGTCGAAGCACCGGCAGGCTGGATCGTCAAGGTCGCCTGAGGCGCTGCGACAGCCTGAAAACGGGGCATGCCAAGCAATGGCATGCCCTTTTTTTTGGCCGCTTGGTCAACCGTGCATTCCCAGATGAATTTTTCTTAAATCGCCGTTTGTCTATTCTTTGGCACAATCAAGCCTCTATTCGCCGCCCAGGAACCAGCATGCCACGCGTACTGACCATCGAAGACGACGCCGTCACCGGCCAGGAAATCGTCGCCGAACTCTCCAGCCACGGCCTGGACGTGGATTGGGCCGACAATGGCCGGGAAGGCCTGGCCAAGGCGATTGCCGGTGGCTACGACCTGATTACCCTGGACCGCATGCTGCCCGAAGTCGATGGCCTGACCATCGTCACCACCCTGCGCAGCCTGAAGATCGCCACGCCGATCCTGATGATCAGCGCCCTGTCTGACGTCGACGAACGGGTGCGCGGCCTGCGTGCCGGGGGTGACGACTACCTGACCAAGCCCTTTGCCTCGGACGAGATGGCCGCCCGGGTCGAGGTACTACTGCGTCGCAACAGCGTGCCCATGACCCAGACCCGCCTGCAGGTCGCCGACTTGCAACTGGACCTGATCAGCCACGAAGCGCGGCGCGGCGAGCACACGCTCAACCTGCTGCCCACCGAATATAAGCTGCTGGAATACCTGATGCGCCACAGTGGCCAGGTCATCACCCGGATGATGATTTTCGAGGAAGTCTGGGGTTATCACTTCGACCCCGGCACCAACCTGATCGATGTCCACATTGGCCGCCTGCGCAAGAAGATCGACTCTCCCGGCCAATCGCCGCTGATCCGTACCGTACGGGGCTCGGGCTATGCCATTGCTGAACCCGTCTAAGGGCTGGAGCTCCTCGACCAGCCGCCTGCTGGCGCTGTACAGCTTTCTGTTCGTGGCCTGGAGCAGCATCCTCATGGGGGTGCTGTACTTCGAGGTGTCCAGCTACCTGAACAAACTCACCCGCCATTCCATGCTGCAGCGCCAGCACCTGTTCGCACACATGAGCGGCAAGCAACTGGACGACGCGCTGATTGCCAGCCAGGCCTTCGAAGAGCGCAGCTTTGACGCCTACGGTCTGTTCGATGCCCAACTCAACCCGCTTGGCGGGCGTATTCGCACCCTGCCCTCCGAGCTTGGCCTGGACGGCAAGGTCCATGAGCTCAAACGCTGCCTGGACGCCGACGACCCGCACATGCCACGCGACAGCTGCGATGCCGTGGCGATCAAGGTTCAGGATGGCCGCTGGCTGGTGCTGGTGCGGGACAACGGTTCGTTGTTCGTGGTCACCCGGATCATCCTGCATGCCCTGCTTTGGGGCATCTCCCTGACCCTGATCCCAGGCTTTGCCGGCTGGTACCTGCTGCGGCGCAGACCGCTCAAGCGCATCCGCGCCATTCAGGCCCAGGCCGAACTGATCGTGGCAGGCGACCTCACCCACCGCCTGCCGCTGTCGGCCCGGCGCGACGAGCTGGACATGCTGGCCGCCATCGTCAACGCCATGCTCGACCGCATCGAGCGGTTGATGCATGAGGTCAAGGGTGTGTGCGACAACATCGCCCATGACCTGCGCACGCCACTGACCCGCCTGCGCGCCCAGCTGTACCGTATTCGCCAGCAGAGTGACAGCGATTCGGCGCAGGCCGAGGCACTCGACCAGGCTATAGGTGAAACCGACACACTGATGGCACGCTTTCGCGGCTTGTTGCGTATCAGCGAACTGGAAGACCGTCAGCGCCGTGCCGGCTTCGTTCAGCTCGACCCACATGGGCTGCTGGTGGAACTCCACGACTTCTACCTGCCATTGGCCGAAGATGGCGCTATTCGGCTTGAATTGGACCAGCCCGAACAGTTACCGACGCTGCACGGTGACCGCGAATTGTTGTTCGAGGCGCTGGCCAACCTGGTGGGCAACGGCATCAAGTTCACGCCAGCGGGCGGCTGCGTGCGGGTTTCGGCGACGCAGGATGAACGGGGCCTGCATATCGCCATCGAGGACACTGGGCCGGGCATTCCTGAAGAAGAGCGCACCGCTGTGCTGAAGCGCTTCTATCGCAGCGAGGAAGGCCACCGTCACCCGGGCTTCGGGCTGGGTTTGTCGATCGTGGCGGCGATCGTAGACCTGCATGGGTTCGGATTGGAAATCGGCTCCAGCGAACTGGGCGGGGCCAAGCTGGTGCTGCATTGCCCATTGGCGGGATCGGCGAAGTAGCGGCTGGGAGCAGCACCGAGCAAACGCTTGAACACCGTCGCGAAAGCGCTTGGACTGCTGTACCCAAGCGCTGTCGCAACACGCGTAACCGGCTCACCACTGCCCAGCCGTACCACGGCTGCCAGCAAGCATGCCTGCTGTCGCCATTCGTTAAAACTGATCCCGGTGTGCAGGCGAAACTGGCGGGTGAATGTGCGCCGGCTCATGCTGGCGCGCTCCGCCATCCCGTCGATGCCTGTTTGCAACGAGGGCTCCGCCAGAAACGCCCTGCACGCCCGTGCAAGGCGTGGCTCCTCGGGCATAGGGGCATTGAGTGACACACCCGGCATGCCGGCGATCTCATGAAGCAGCAGCCCCATCAAACACGCATCACGCCCCTGCGCGGGATACTGGGCGGGCACTTCAATAGCCTTCTCAAGCAGCTCGCGCACCAGGGGCGAAACTGCAAAAACCTGACAGTGCTCAGGAAGGCCGACCCGCTGGGCTGACTGCGGGCGAATATAGGCGTTGAGCATGGTGACGGGGCCGCGCATGTGCATAGCGTGCGCAAGCTCGGCAGGCACCCAGATGGCCCGCAATGGCGGCACTGCCCAGGTGCCCGAACCAGTTGCAACCGTGATCACGCCACAGGCGGCGTAGGCAAACTGGCCCCGCCTGTGGCTGTGCATCGGGAACAGTTCGCCATCGGCAAAAGCCCTCCTCGTCACCACCACATCGCAAGCGGTGTCTTCGTATAGCGTGTCATCTGCATGCGTCATGGCCTGATTTTAATGGTATTTGACCTTGAATTGAAAGCGGGCCAAACCAGACCGCGGCATATTGGCTAAGGCGTCAAGGCCCCCTGCCGCGACTTCACAAGGCTGTCAAACAATGCAAAAAAAGCACTTGATCCTCGCCGTGCTGGTCACAGCGCTCTGGGGGATCAACTTCCCGATCACCAAACTGGGCTTGGCCCACGTCGACCCACTCCTGCTCTCAGGCATCCGCTTTGCGCTCTGCGCCTTACCGTGGGTGTTTTTCGTGAAGCGGCCGAATGTCGCGATCGGCTGGCAGGCTGCTTATGGCTTGATCTTTGGCGTCGCCATGTGGGCGTTGATCAACCTGGGGATTGCCATGGGTGTGCCGCCAGGCAGCGCCTCGTTGCTGATTCAGTTCAGTGCATTCTTTACGCTGGCCTGGGGCTGTTTGCTGTTTCGCGAACCCCTGGCCTGGCCCCAACTGATCAGCATCGTGCTGGCGGCAATCGGCTTGCTTGGCATACTCGCCGCGAGCCCCGGCAAGACAACAACCATCGGTTTGACCCTGGTGATGATCAGCGCACTGGCCTGGAGCATCGGCAACGTCATCATCAAGCTGTCAAAGGTGCGGGAGATATTCGCCTTCGTCGTGTGGGCCAGCCTCTTTGCGCCGGCCCCCTTGCTGTTGTTGACCTGGTGGCTGCACGGCACAAGCCCGTTTGTGGCGCTGGTTACACAAGCGAATACCGTCGTCGCTTGTTCACTGGCGTTTCAGGTGTATGCCGCGACGCACTTCTGCTATTGGGGGTGGAACTGCCTGCTGCGCGAGTACCCGGTGTCGACGGTGGCGCCATTGTCGTTGCTGATTCCGGTGTTCGGCATCGTCAGCTCGGCCGTGATCGTGCATCAGGTTCCGAGCGGATGGGACTGGCTATCGATCGCGTTGATCTTGTTGGCGCTGGCGGTCGGCATGAAGAAAGGGCGTGCGGTGTTGGGAAGAAAAGCGGTTTCTGCTGTTTCGTAGTGTGCCGCAAGGCTTGAAGCCTGGGCCAGGTGTCGTGAAAGGGCTGCCAGGCAGCCCCTTCACAGCGCCGATCAGTCAGCCAGGCGCCAGGTGGTTGCGCCTTTGCTGTCTTCCAGCACCACCCCCATGGCGGTCAACTGGTCGCGGATACGGTCGGACTCGGCCCAGTTCTTGTCAGCCCGTGCCTGCAGCCGCGCCTGGATCAAGCTGTCAACCTCAGCAGCATCCACCTTGCCTTCAGCGCCGGCCCGCAGGAAGTCATCAGCCTCCAACTGCAGCACACCCAGCACATCACCCAGCTCACGCAGGCGACCCGCCAGGCCAGCAGCAGCCTCAAGATCGCTGTCACGCAGGCGGTTGATCTCGCGCACCAGGTCGAACAGCACAGCGCAGGCTTCCGGGGTGCCGAAGTCGTCGTTCATCGCCATGCTGAAGCGCTCGACAAACGCTTCGCCACCTTTGGCCGCCACGCGCGGCAGGCCGCGCAGTGCGTGGTAGAAGCGCTCCAGAGCGCCCTTGGCATCGCGCAGGCTGTCCTCGGAGTAGTTGATGGCACTGCGGTAGTGGCTGGCCACCAGCAGGTAACGCACCACCTCCGGGTGGTACTTCTCAAGCACGTCACGGATGGTGAAGAAGTTGTTCAACGACTTGGACATCTTCTCGCCATTGATACGGATCATGCCGCAGTGCATCCAGGCATTGGCGTACTGCTTGCCGGTCGCGGCCTCGCTCTGGGCAATCTCGTTCTCGTGGTGCGGGAACTCCAGGTCGCTGCCACCGCCGTGGATGTCGAAGCTTTCGCCCAGGCAGCAGGTGGACATCACCGAGCACTCGATGTGCCAGCCCGGACGGCCCGGGCCCCACGGCGATTCCCAGCTTGGCTCGCCCGGCTTGACGCCCTTCCACAGCACGAAGTCCAGCGGGTCCTGCTTGGCCTCGTCGACTTCGATGCGCGCACCGATGCGCAGGTCTTCGATCTTCTTGCGCGACAGCTTGCCGTAACCGACGAATTTGCCTACCCGGTAGTACACGTCGCCGTTACCTGGCGCGTAGGCGTAACCTTTGTCGATCAGCGTCTGGATCATCGCGTGCATGCCAGCGATGTGGTCGGTGGCACGCGGCTCCTGATCCGGCGGCAAAATGTTGAGGCGGCGCTCGTCTTCGTGCATCGCGTCGATCATGCGGGCGGTCAGCGCATCGAACGTCTCGCCGTTCTCGTTGGCCCGGTTGATGATCTTGTCGTCAATGTCGGTGATGTTGCGCACATAGGTCAGCTCATAGCCGCTCTTGCGCAGCCAGCGGGTGACCAGGTCGAAGGCCACCATGCTGCGACCATGGCCAAGGTGGCAGTAGTCGTACACGGTCATGCCGCAGACGTACATGCGCACCTTGTTGCCATCGAGCGGCTTGAAGGCTTCCTTGGTTTTGCTCAGCGTGTTGTAGATGTTAAGCACGACGGTTCCTTAGCTGCCCCAGGAGTCACGCAGGGTGACGGTGCGGTTGAACACCGGGCGGCCCGGCTGGCTGTCCTTGAGGTCGGCGCAGAAGTAGCCTTCACGCTCGAACTGGAAGCGGTCTTCAGGCTGCGCCTGACCCAGCGACGGTTCGGCACGGCAGCCAGTCAGCACTTGCAGCGAGTCCGGGTTGATGTTGTCGAGGAAGCTGCCGCCGTCCTCGGTCTTTTCCGGGTTAGGCGAGCGGAACAGGCGGTCGTACAGGCGCACTTCGCATTCGACGCTGCCTGCGGCCGGCACCCAGTGGATCACGCCCTTGACCTTGCGGCCCTCGGGGTTCTTGCCCAAGGTGTCCGGGTCGTACGAGCAGCGCAGCTCGACGATGTTGCCGTCGGCATCCTTGATCGCCTCATCGGCCCGGATCACGTAGCTGCCACGCAGGCGCACTTCACCGGCTGGTTCCAGGCGCTTGTAACCCTTCGGCGGCTCTTCCATGAAGTCGTCGCGGTCGATGTACAGTTCGCGTGCGAACGGCAGTACCCGCACACCCATGTCTTCCTTCGGATGGCGCGGCAGTTCGAGTTGCTCGACCTGGCCTTCTGGGTAGTTGGTGATGACCACTTTCAGCGGTCGCAGCACGCACATGGCGCGTGGCGCGGTTCGGTCGAGGTCGTCACGGATGCTGAATTCGAGCATCGACATGTCGACCACACCGTCGGAACGGTTGGTGCCGATCATTTCGCAGAAGTTGCGAATCGACGCCGGCGTGTAGCCGCGGCGACGGAAGCCGGACAAGGTCGACATGCGCGGGTCGTCCCAGGCATCGACGTGTTTCTCGTCGACCAACTGCTTGAGCTTGCGCTTGGAAGTGATGGTGTAGTTCAGGTTCAGGCGGCTGAACTCGTACTGACGCGGGTGCGCCGGGACCGGCAGGTTGTCCAGGAACCAGTCGTACAGCGGACGATGCCCTTCGAATTCCAGGGTGCAGATCGAGTGGGTGATACCCTCGATGGCGTCCGACTGGCCGTGGGTAAAGTCGTAGTTGGGGTAGATGCACCACTTGTCACCGGTCTGGTGGTGGTGGGCATGACGGATGCGGTAGAGGATCGGGTCGCGCAGGTTCATGTTCGGCGACGCCATGTCGATCTTGGCCCGCAGCACGCGCTCGCCGTCCTTGAACTCGCCGGCCTTCATGCGGGCGAACAGGTCGAGGTTGTCTTCGACGCTGCGCTCGCGGAACGGGCTGTTCTTGCCTGGCTCCTTGAGGTTGCCGCGGTACTCCTTGGCCTGATCAGGGGTCAGGTCGCAGACATAAGCCTTGCCACGCTTGATCAGCTCGACGGCCCAGTCGTGCAACTGGTCGAAGTAATTGGAGGCGTAGCGCACATCGCCGGCCCAGTCGAAGCCCAGCCACTTGACGTCGCTTTGGATGGCGTCGATGTACTCCTGGTCTTCCTTGGCCGGGTTGGTGTCATCGAAACGCAGGTGGCAGACACCACCGAATTCCTTGGCCAGGCCAAAGTTGACGCAGATCGACTTGGCGTGACCGATGTGCAGGTAGCCGTTGGGCTCCGGCGGGAAACGGGTGACGATGCTGCTGTGCTTGCCCGAGTCCAGGTCGGCCTGGATGATCGGCCGCAGGAAGTTCGCAGGGACAGCGGGGGCGCCTTTGGCAGCGGCGTTGGGCGCGTTGTCGGCAGTGGGCTTGCTCATAGGATCCTTGAATGCACGTGTCCGGCCTGGGTAGGCCGATTGAATCAAAGGGCCTATCATAGCCGAAGCAGTCAAGCTGCTGACAGCCGGCCGCTGACAAAGTGGCGCGATTTATCGCAGCAAATTGTCGCGATCCGGCAAAATGGGCCCCGCGTACGTGTGCCGCGGCAGCCCGATCCAGCGTCAGGTGACTGAGCGTGAACCTGCGCAACCTATTTCCGAATGCCCTGTAAGAGCGAATTTCAGCATGTCCAAAGTCAAACTGAGCACCAACCACGGCGACATCGTCCTGCAACTGGACGCCGAAAGCGCCCCTGTGACCGTTGCCAACTTCCTGGCCTACGTTGAAGCCGGCCACTACTCGAACACCGTGTTCCACCGCGTGATCAAGGGCTTCATGATCCAGGGCGGCGGCTTCGAGCCAGGCATGAACGAGAAGAAAGACAAGCGTGCCAGCATCCAGAACGAAGCCGACAACGGCCTTAAGAACGACAAGTACACCATCGCCATGGCCCGTACCATGGAGCCGCACTCCGCCTCGGCGCAGTTCTTCATCAACGCCTCCAACAACGACTTCCTCAACCACACCGCCAAGAACACACAGGGCTGGGGTTACGCCGTGTTCGGCAAAGTGACCGAAGGCCAAGACGTCGTCGACAAGATCGAAGCCGTTTCCACCGGTTCCAAATCCGGCCACCAGGACGTGCCTAAAGAAGACGTGATCATCGAGAAAGCCGAGATCGTCTGAGTGATACTGCTGATCTCTGATCTGCACCTGCAAGAAGAACGCCCGGATATCACCCGGGCGTTTCTTGATCTGCTCGACGGCCATGCGCGCCACGCCAAGGCCCTGTACATCCTTGGCGATTTCTTCGAAGCCTGGATCGGCGACGATGCCATGACGCCCTTCCAACAATCGATTTGCCAAGCCATGCGCCAGTTGAGCGACAGCGGTACGGTGATCTACCTGATGCACGGCAACCGTGATTTCCTGATTGGTCAGGATTTCTGCGATGCCGCCGGCTGCACCTTGCTGGCTGACCCGAGCGTGATCGAACTGGGCGGTGAGCAGGTATTGCTGATGCACGGCGACACACTGTGCACCCGGGACCTGGCCTACATGAAGCTGCGTCGTTACTTGCGCAACCCGTTGAGCCTGTGGATTTTGCGGCACCTGCCGCTGTCTTCGAGGCACAAGCTGGCGCGCAAGCTGCGCAGCGAAAGCCGCTCGCAGACCCGCATGAAGGCCACCGAGATCGTCGACGTCACGCCAGAGGAAGTGCCTAAGGTGATGGCGGCGCACGGTGTCAGGACGTTGGTGCATGGCCATACCCACCGGCCGGCGATTCACAAGCTGGTGGTGAACGGCCAGCCCGCACGGCGCATCGTGCTGGGGGACTGGGACCGCCGAGGTTGGACCCTGCAGGTTGACGAGCAGGGTTTTCAACTGGCGCCGTTCGAGTTTTCTGCAAACGGATGACAACCGGCTTGTAGGAGCGCCCGGCGAGGCCGCTCCTACGACAACCGCCTCGGACAGAGGCTCAATGCTGAGCCACTGCCCCTTTATCCCCCTCACTGATCACATATTCACGATACTCGGGGTCCGCCTTGATCTGCGCCTCGGTAAACGGAATCACTGCCAGCTGCTTGGCCGAGAAAGCCTTGGTCTGGTCATGGGCATGCGCCGAACCCGCCTCGCTCGACTGGGAGAACGCCAGCAGCCCCCGAGCCTGTGGGCCCTGATCGGTGAAGCTGACCAGTTGCAGGTAGCTGGTACCACTGACCACCAGGCGCTTGCCCGGCCCATGCGGCACGCTGTGGATCGCGTTATAGACCCCAAGCCCCTGCGGGCCACCCGGTACAGGCGTACCGTCAAGAGCCTGCTGCACCTGCCCCCACTGGCTGTCGCGCCCTACTCCGCTTTTACCCACCTGTTGCAAGGACGCCAAGGCCGCCTCGCGCAACAGCTTGCGCACCGCCGCCTGTTCGACCGCCAGGCCGCGCGGCGTGTGCTGCGGGTCCGCCGGGTCGAAGGCCACCCGCCAGCTTTCAGGGTGGGCCGCCAGGGCATTGAACATGTTCTCGAAATGCACCAGGCCAATGCCGCTGTCCAGGTCTGCCTTGCCGTTCCAGGCCAACAGGCTGTCACACACTGGCTGCAGGTCCGCTTCGGCTCCTTTGCACCACGCCAGCAGGTCCGGCAGCAGCAAGCTTGCGAGGTAGACTTCATCGTCCGTGACCATGCGCTGCAGGTCGTCGACGCCAAGCTTGGCGCTACCTTGCAGGCGGTTCAGGGCAAAACGCCCGCGCATGCCCAGCGGCTGGTCGTTGCGGCTGACCAGCGGTGAAAAACCGGTCAAGGGCTGCGCGGGGTTGGCCATCCAGGCGGGGTCGTTGGAATTCTGCACAAAGTCCTTGCGCTCAAGGCTGGGCAGCAATCGCGCCGGGAAGATCCCGGGCTGCGCGGCCTGCGCATCGACCTTCCACGCACAGCCACTGCGCGAGCCATCCAGCACCACCAGGCGCCCTGAGGCCTTCGGGTAGCTGCAGGTGCTCAGCAGTTGCTGGTCGACATAGGGCACCACCGACTGGTTCAGGTACAGCGCTTGGCCGCCTTCATCCACGGCAAGCGTGTTGACCCAAGGGATGCCCTGCAACTGCTCCACCGAGCCCTTCAGCGCGTCCAGGCTGTCGGCCCGGTTGATGCGGTACCACTGCTGCAGCACCCGGGTATTGTCCAGGTTGGCGTCGCGCAGGCTGTAAGCGGCTTGCGCGTCCCAGTCCAGGCGCCCTGGCCACTGCACCACGGGCCCGAACTTCGAGCTGTAGACTTGACGTTCGACCTGGTTCAAGGTGCCATCCTCGGCCTTGACCGTGACGCTCACAGCTTGGCGCATCAACGGCAGCGACTTGCCGTCGAGCAGGTAGCGGGTCGGGTCCTTCGGATCGAGCTGAAGACGGTAGAGCGTGAAATGGTTCGACGTGTCGACCGTGTGCGTCCAGGCCAGGTGGTGGTTGAAACCGATGTTCACCACCGGCAAGCCTGGCAATGCAGCCCCCATCACGTCCAGCTGGCCCGGTATGGTCAGTTGCATTTGATAAAAGCGCATACCGCCCATCCACGGGAAATGCGGGTTGGCCAGCAACAGGCCACGGCCGTTGGCCGAGCGCTGCGACCCGACGGCCACCGCGTTGCTGCCTCGTTCCGAAGCGAAACGCGCCTGCCGAGCCAGCGCCGTGGCAAAACCGGCCGCCGCACGTTGGCTGGTCAGCGAAGGTGGCTGCGCCCCTGCCAACGCCTCGACGAACTGGCCGACACCCCCTTCAGCCAACAGCCGGCGGGTCAACTTGACCAGGTCCTGGCTGGTGATCGACCGCACCCACTCCCCAGTTCCGCACTCTGGCGGCAACCCTTGGCTGCGGCGCTCGGCCAGGGCGCGGTTGAAGCCACCTGCATAGCCGTCCAGCAGGTCACGCACCGGCGCTGGCTGAGCGTTTAGAAACGCACCCACGGCAGTCGGCGTGTTGAGCCAGGTGAAAAACAGGTCACTGGCCAGGTTGTCGCGTTGCTCGAAGGTCTTGGCCTTGGCACCAAAATAGCGCGACCGCTCGCCGCTCACCGTCAGCACCTCGTTGGCCAGCAGGCACAGGTTGTCCTGGGCATACGCATAACCAATGCCATACCCCAGGCCGCGCTCATCCTTGGCCACGATGTGCGGTACCCCGAAGCTGGTACGGCGGATCTGCGCGCTGGCATCGGCGCTGGCGGGCTGCGCTTGCGCGGCAATGCTGAAGGCGACCAGGGCTGCGGCCAAGCTGGCACGGGTCATGGGACGCGAAATTGAGAACACGGGCACACCTCGGATTCAGGGGTCATCCCGATCAGACGAATGGCTGAATGAAAATTTTACGTATTACAACGATGTAGAACGTCTTGAACAACAACAGGCAATTTTTTTTCGAGCGGGCTGCAGATTTTCCGTTCTCATTCGTCCTAGTAAGTGAGGCAACCACATTTCGGGTTAGTCCACGAAAAGGAGCATTCACATGTACAACCCGCAACCCTCAATGCAGGCCGGGCACACCCCGGGGAAGGCGCCCAAAGGACAGGACGCTTTCGTCGAGGAACGTGTTGGTAACGAACAGATTCGCGAGCTGCTGCGCACCTTTGGCCTGCGCACCAGCCTCATTCGGCTCAAAGTGATCGATGCCCTGCACGTGGCAGACCGCAATGGCCGCAGCATCGGCGTGCGTGGTGTGCACGCGCAACTGGAACAACTGGATATCCCGCTGTCGTTCCTCAGTGTGCGTGAAGTACTCAAGCGGCTGTGCGCCGAAGGCGTCATCAACCTGGGCAGCGACAAATGCTACAGCCTCAACCCCCAGGCCCGCGCCGTGCTGGATCAAACCGCCCCGCGCTGAGCGTATGGCCGGCCACAACTGGCCGGCCCGCACAGCTCAGCGCTTGACTTTGCGCCGCAGAATGCCGTTTATCACGACCACGACCACGGCAATGGCGATCGCCAGCATCTGGAAGGTCTGCTCACTGATCGTGCCTTGCTTTTGCAGGTGGGACAGGCCCAGCATTAGGCCCAGTACCACCAGGATGATCAGAAGTGAATATTTGAGGCGCTGCACGTGTGTCATTCAAAGTTCCTTGCAACATCAGGGGCAAATGGCTCGCAACGAGCCGCGGCAATGATACAACGCTCACCCGCACCAGCGCTGCATTTCCTGCTTAGCGTGGTGCCGTTCGCCTGAAAGCATGGGTCCTTATCGCCCGTGCCGGAGGCACCATGTACAGATCCATGCTGTTCGCATCCCTTGCCCTGACTTACCTCCCTGTCTACGCGCTGGACACTCGCCAGGCGCCCGCCGAGCAGTTGTTCAAGCTAGGCAGCGAACTGGCCGCCAACGCCGGCTCCAGCCAATGGCAGCAACTCTGGCAGCGCGCTCGCGAAGCCGGCTACCTGCAAGCCCACACCGGTCAGGTTCATTTCACCGTGCCTGCATCGCTGCTGCCAGAGCTGGCCCGCCAGACTTTGGCGCAGGCCGATCAGGTTTACCCCGTGCAGCAGACCCGAGCACTTTATCGCCGTGACTTTCCTGATCGCACTGTAGGAAAGCGCGACGAGCATGCGTTCAGTGCTCTGTGCCTGCTGGTCGACTGGCGCGCCCTGCCACAGGGCATGAGCACAACCCCCAAGGCCTACTTGAAAAGTGCCAGCCTGTTGAGCAGCTATCCGTGCGACTGAGGGTCCCCGCCCCCAACTTGCAAGCTATGAAGTGCGACAACGGAAAATCAACAGCTGCGGCGAGTAGTTGAAGCAGTGTCCTACAACAAGCGAAATCGCTGCCTGCAAACCGTGCTCACCGAGGCTACAAACCCCAGCCTAAATACCGCCTAGCGACGCGCCCTGGCTCTACCTGAGAATCCAGTCACACCTTCGACATATCGCCGCGGGTGATCGCTTACCGCATCGCAACCCTGAACGAAGGAGCGTCGCATGGAGTTACCAGACCTCACCTGCATAGACATCAGCCATTTGCCGCATTCATTGCAAGCGCTGATCGACTGCATCGGTATCGAAAACGCTTTCCAGCTGACCTGCGCCTATGGCGGCAGACCCAAATACATCCCCAAGCACCGCGAGCGGACCAAGCTTGCCGATGTACTCCCGGCCGAGGCGCTCGATGCGCTGATCAAACGCTTCGCCGGCGTAGCCCTGGAAATCCCCAAGGCCGATCACTTCATGCGCCAGCTGCGCAACCTGCAGATCCAGAAAGAAAGCGCCGATGGTTTGTCACGCAGCTTGCTGGCCGACAAATACGGCTTGAGCCTGCGCCAGATCGGCAATATCCGCCGCCAGGAACCTTGCGTTCGCTAGCCAATGAGCAACGAGGTCGTTACTGACGACCCTTCATGCACCCCACTAAAAAGAGAATCCAGCTATGTCGATAGACTCTAGCCTCATCGGATCCGTCATCAATGCCTTGCCGATGGACCGTATGATTGCAGGCCCCCTGCAAGCGATGGTCCAAGCGCAGGTCACCGCCAGCAAGTCCTATGCAGACTTCCTGATGCAAGTCTGCGTTCAGGAAGGCAAGGCCGTCGCGATCCAGTTCGACTATGACGAAACCATCGTCGATGAACAGGGCGAGTACCAAGGCGTCGTCAGCAAAACGATGAAAGTGCCGCTGGTGGCAGCGATCACCCACCCGAACATCTCCATCGAAGAAGGCAATGTCGAGTTCGAACTGACCATCAATCAGATGTCGGAAGATGTAACCGACAAGAACATGGCCGCAGAAGCCACCGGGTCGCTTGGCTGGGGGCCATTCAGCCTCAACGTCAAGGGCAGCATCAGCCACAAGTCCACGCAAACCCGCAAGACCGATACCCGCGCCCGCTACGCGTTCAACACTACCTTGAAGCGGCAGGACCCGCCCGAAGCAATGATGAGGGTCATCGACTTCCTGACCGAAGCCGCAACCAAACCCACCATCGTCAAGAGCGCGACGCTTGATAGCCCAGACGCTATCTCGCAGGCCGACAGGTTGAAAGGCCCCACGGCAGGCACCCATCCGCAGGCCCCTGGCAAACAACCAGCTGACAGTGAAACCCCGCCAACAAATTGAAGCTGGCAAGAATCGCCCCCTCGCAGCAGGGGGCACCACCCCACCCAGGAGCCGAATGATTGGACAAGTCCCTAGCCCCCATGACTTCCATCGACCTGCGCGAGATCACGCGGGGCCTGCAAGAAGCCGCCAGTGCCACCAACAGCCTGATTGCACAACAGTACATCAACCTGTTCGATCAGTTCTTCGACTGTGACACCGAAGCACTGGGCGCCCCGATGAAGGCCAAGATGGTCGAAGTGGCCATGGATGAACAGCACATCATGCGCGTGCCCTTGTTTGCGCTGGTATCACCCAAGGGCCTGGCCCTGGAACGCATGCAGGTCGACTTGTCGGTTCGGGTCAAGGGCACCGAGGCGCAAGAAGCATTGCTGACCGCCAGCGAGCACACTGCGACCAGCTTCAAGGTCACCATTGGCGGCCAAGGCCGTCAGGGCGAAAGTCGCGACCCCGACGAAGTACAGATCCGCATGCAGTTTCAGGCCAGCGAGCCGCCTGAAGCGCTGAACCGGCTGATCGAGGAATACACCAGCCTGATCACACCGGTACGCATACCCAGGTCCAGTCCCCCACCCCTCTCCGGCTCCAATGAATTCATCGAAGCGGCCACGGTCCGTTGCTGACCGCGGCGATCAGAAGTCCCGCTTGTAGAAGATATCCAGCGAGCTGGCCAACCCGCTTGCCGCCTCGAGGTAGACCCTCCGGCTCAACTTGTAGCGCAACGCGATGGTATTGGCAGGCTCGAACACCCCTACCCCGTAACGCAGGCTCAGTTTCTCGGTCAGGTTGCCGCTGGCGACCACGCTGGTGGTGTTGCCCGAACCTTCGGTATCCAGCTGGAAATCATCGATGCCCAGGCTCGACGCCAGGCTCCCGGTGATACCGGCACTGCCGGCAAGCCCCAGGCCCAACGCTGCTTCGGCAAGCATGTTGTTGTCTTCACCCGATGTGCCCAACGGGCGCCCCAGCACCAGGTACGACAGCGCCTGCTCCTGGCTCATGGCGGGTTCGGAAAACACCTGCGTGGTCGGTTGCTCGGCACTGCCACTCAAACGGATACCGGCAATCACATCATCGACCTTGCGAATGGCCTCGATGTCCAGATACGGCTGATCTATCGGGCCAGCGAACAGCAGCCGCGCCCGGCGAATGGTCAGGCGCTGCCCATAGGCACGGTAACGGCCATCGGCCAAACTCAACTCACCCCGGGTATCGAGGTTGTCGCCGATGTGCACATGGCCGAGCAGGTTGGCAGTGAGGCCAAAACCACTGAACGACAGCTTGTCTCGCCCAACCTCGACATCGATGTCCATCGCCATTGCCAGGGGCTGTTTACCCTCTTCGGTCTGATGGCCGATGATCACCGTGTCATCGGACACCTTCACGGTCGATGGCGGAAGTTCGCGTACCGTGATCTTGCCTTTTGGCACTTGGACCTTGCCCGTCACTGCCAGCTTGTCGTCGATCAGGCGCAGGTTCAGGTCGGGGGCGACTTCCAGGGTCGCGTAGGGCTCCACCGTCACCGGCAATTGCTGCCCCTGCAAACGCAGGTCCATGCCCAGCGCCTGGCCCCAGGTCAGGTTACCGGTCAGTTGGCCGCGCCCTGCTTCGCCACTGCGCCAGTTGCCATTGAGCTGAACCTGCTCGCCCGCAATGGTTGCCTGCAATGACAAGTCTTGCAGGCTTAGCGGCAACTCGGCGCCGCTGACCTCGCCACCGCTCAACACCAGGTTGCCGTTGACCTGTGGCGCAAGCAAGGTGCCCGACAAACGACCGCTGCCATTGAGTTGCCCGGTCAGGCGCTCGACCATGGGCACGAATGGTCGGGCCACCGACAGGTCCAGGCCCGTCAGGCTGAAATCACCCGACAGCGGTTTATTCTTGCCCAGTGGGTCAATGCGGGTATTCAAGCTCAGTTCACCCAGGCGCTCGCCGCGAAATGCCAGGCGGGCATCGATACGTCGTGGCGCCAAGGTGCTGTCCAGGCGCAAGGCCTGATAAGGGAAGTCGACCCAGCGGTCCTTGTCACGCACCCGCAGGGTGCCGCCACTGGCGTCGACTACGATGCTGCCCTTGGGGCCACTGGCCGGCACATCGAGGTTGACGTCGGCGTTCAGCAGGCCTTGCCAGGCAAAATCTTTTGGCAGCCACTGGGCCAGGCTGTCCAGGGGGAACTGCTTGAGGTGATAACGCAGGCGTGGCTCCGGTGCCAGGCGCTGGTCTTCACCACACAGGCTGGCTTGACCGGAACGCCAGCAATGGCCGCCGAAATCTAGCTGGCCGCTGGCCAAGCGCTGCAAGCGTGCCGGAGCCTGCAACTGCCAGTCCTGGCCACCGGCCTGGATCCGCCCACTGGCCAACCGACCACGCCAATCGCCCTTGTTCAACTGGCCGTCCAGGCCAAGGTCGAGCTTGAGCTGCGGGCCGTCGAGCGCCAGCGTCAGGGCCTGCTGGCGAATGTCACCTTTGCCATTGGCCTGCAAGGTGCCCAGTGCCGTGTCACCCAGGTGTATGCCGCCCGCCTTGAGCTCGATCACACCACGCTGGGCGTTATCCAGCCGGGCGTCGAGGTCCAGTCGCTGGATACGGTTCTCGGCCTGCGCCAGTTGCTGGCCCTGCAGGGTGAGCGTGCCCTGGGGCGCTTGCAAGGTGCCAGCAATGTCCAGCCGGCCTTTGACTTGCCCCTGCAGCCTCGGCCATAGCTGGCCCAGGCGCGGCAGGTCGAGATCCACCCGCCCCGCCAGCCGCTGTTGCAAGCTGCCACTGCCATTGATGCGGTTGTCACCCAACTGGATCGCCAGGGCGCCGAGGGTCCAGCTCTGCCCTGCCCCTTGCGCTTCGACCTTGAGCACCGCCGGCTGACCGCGCAGGCGGCCTTTGAGGTCGAGCTGGGCATCGAGCTTAAGCTCGTCACCCTTCATTTCACCTTTGCTGCGCAGAGGCCCGGCCAGGGTACCCGGCAGTTCGGCAAGCCAGTACGCAGGGTCCAGCGCCGAAAGCTGCATATCGACATCCCACGCCAGGGTATCGGCGAAGCGCACCGCGACACTGCCGGCGGCCTTGCCCTGCCCTGCGGTGAGCGCCAGCTGCGGCAGCTTCACCTGGGCCAGGTCACCCTCGAACGGGCTGGCCAGCGTGAAGGCACCCGCCGGGCCGTCAAGGTCGCCATTGAAGGTGCCTTGGTAGTTGCCATCGCGGTAGCGAACCTGGGCGTTGAAGCGCTTGAGCGTGACGTCGGGCGGCGTTTCCAGTGGGTACAGGCGCAGCCATGGGAAATCCAGCCATTCGAGCTGGGCATCGGCGCTCAGGCCCTGTTGCCAGTCGGCACTGGCCTGTAGCTTGAGCCGCTGGCTATCGCTGGCGCTGAGGTCAAGGGCATCGAGCTTGGCACCCTTGCTGTCGACCCGCCCGGACAAGGCCAAGGCGATCGGCGACTGTTCGGCGGGCAAACTGGCCGAACCCGACAGTGAATAACCCTTGAGCAGATCGCCCTTGGCGTTGAGTTCGAGCTGCTTGAACTGCAGGGTATCTGGCAACGAAGCAGTCGGTTTGAACGCCTCGGAGCGAATCTGCAGCGTTGCTGGCAGGTGTTCCGCCAACGCCTGCAACTCACCGCTCAAGCGTGCATCGAGGTAACCCGAGCTGGTGCCTTCGAGCGTGAGGGTTTTCTGCAGCTCGCCTTTGGCTGCCAGTGCCAGCTGCCAGCTTTTGCCCTCCACCGAGGGCAGTTGAACCTGCCCCTGCAATTGCACAGGCCAGTCGCCTTCAGGCTGCAAGTCACCTTGCAGGTCCAGGCGCAGGTCGTCCCGTTGCAGTTGCAGGCTATCGATGCGCATTCCGGTCCGGGTCCAGTGCGCCACCAGTTGCAGATCACCGAGCAGCTCGCTGCCGTCCAGGCGCAACTGGCCGACCTTGACCTCACCCAGTTCGATGTCAACCGGCAAACGCAAGGCCGGGAGCTGCAAAGGGCCACTGTCGACTGGCGTTTCACTCGGCGCAAACGCCATGTCGATGCGCTGGGCATGCAACTGCTCGATACACAAGGTGCCACGCAACAGGCACGCGGGCGACCAAGCCAATAGAGGCGCCTGTACTTCGACTCGGTTACCGCCGTCGACCCAGCTCAGCCGACTGGCTTGCCAAGTGCCGGCCAGTCGCCCCGTGAAATCAGCAACCTCAAGCCCCGGCACCTTTGCCAACGCCCAGCGGCTGCCGCTTTCGGTACCTACCAGCATGCCAAGCGCCAGGCCCACGGCCAATACCAGGCCGAGTAGACCCAGCAGAATGAATTTGAACACACGTGTCACAGCTCAGGCCCCATGGAGAAGTGCAAGCGGATACCACCCTCGTCATCGAGTGCCTTGGCCAGGTCCAGGCGCAGCGGCCCGACCGGTGAAACCCAACGCACGCCAATACCTACCCCAGTCTTGAGGCTGGGCAGCTCGAGCGTGTTGAACGAGTTGCCTTGATCGACGAAGGTCGCCACCCGCCACTTCTCAGTCACCGAATATTGGTACTCGACGCTGCCTGCCACCAGGTAGCGCCCACCAATGCGGTCGCCATCACTGTTTTTCGGCGACAGGGTCTGGTAGTCATAGCCGCGCACGCTCTGGTCACCACCGGCGAAGAAGCGCAGCGAAGGCGGGATGTTGTTCTTGTAACCGTTGGTGGCGCTGCCGCCGAACTGCACCCGGCCGAGGAAGCGATGGTTGTGGCCAAGCGTGGTCAGGCCTTTGAGCAATACGTTGCCGTGCAGCAGGTTGGTGTCGGAAACCAGCCCTTCCTTGGCCACCTGTGTATCGAACTGCAAGCGGTAGCCGTTGTGTGGGTCGATACGGTTGTCGCTGCGCAGGTACGAAAAGCTCACACCCGGCATCAGCAGGTTGCTCAGCCCCGAGTCATCGCCCAGGCGGTATTCCTCACGCTGGTATTTGAGCGAGATGACCCGCTGCCAGCCACTGGGCAACTTGCTGTGCCATTCCGGGCCAACCGTCAGCAGCTTGCTGAGGGTGTCGGTACCGGCGATTTCCTCGTTCTGGTAACCACCAGCAAAGCGCAACTTGTCGGTCAGCGGCGGGTCCAGCGGGATGTCGTACCACAGGCCGACGTTCTGCCGGGGGGCCGACAGCTCGGTTTCCCAGCCATAGCTGTGGCCTTGGGGGTTGACCCAGTGCCGCGTCCAGTTGGCCTTGCCGCGTGGCCCGACGTCGGTCGAGAAGCCCAGGCCCAGGCCCATGGTGCGGGGTTTGCGGGTTTCCAGGCGGACATCCACGGGGATGTCCTCACCTACGGCAGCGGTCGGCGCGGCATCTACCCGCACGCCTTCGAAGTAGCCACTTGATTGCAGGTCGTTGTTGAGCTCGGCGATCAGCTCGGAATCGTAGGGTGTGCCGGGTTTGAACGAGACCATGCGCTGCAGCAGGTCATCATCGAGGGGGGTGTCACCCCCGAACTTGACTGCGCCCAGGCGATAGCGAGGGCCGCTTTGGTAGACCAGTTCGATGTCGGCCACACCGGCCTGGGGGTCGACCGCCAGGCGCTGGCGGCTGAAGCGGCCGGCGAAGAACCCATAGCGCGAGGCCTGATTCTGGATCAGCCGCTTGGCATCCTCATACAGGCCGTGGTTGAGCTGCTCGCCAGCGCGCAACGCCTTGCTGTCGGGCACCCGGAACGCCTTCATTTCACTGGCAGGGCCTTCGATACGCACGGTCACGTCGCGCAGCCTTACCGGCTCGCCCGGCGCGATCTGGATGATCAGTTGCGCGGGTTGCTCGGCCTTGGTCGGAGGCTTGACCTCGGTTTCGATCTGGGCCTGATAATAGCCAAGTGCCTGCACTGCTTTGCGCGCCTGCTCCTCGGCCCCGCGGCTGAAGCGCAATAGCGCTTCTTCGTCGCGGTCGCCAAGGTTGCCAATATAGCCTTCGACATTGGCCTTGAGCGCTTTGTTGGCGGGCTTTACCTTCACCAACAACTCGCTCTGGCCCCATGCTGCAAAACTGGCGACCCAGAAAACCAGGCCCCAGGTCAATCTTCCTGAATACGTCATGCGGCGCATGCTACCAGAGCCGGGCGCTCAAGGGAGCCGTCTGGCGGCCTGTCAGGCAGAAGCAGGATTCGAAGAGACCGGGTTGGGGTGAAAAAATACCCGCTCGCGGATAGGCCCTACAGCAACCTCGCCAATTTCCTCATAGCCCTGACGCTGATAGAACGCGAGGTAGTGCTCATTGCCGGTGTCCAGCACCACGCCCTGGGTGCTCGGGTCTTCTGCGCACCAGTCATGCACAGCCTGTAACAATTGCTCGCCGTACTGGCGCCCCTGAAACTGTGGATGCACCCCCAGCAACGGCAACATGTGCACCTGGTCTGTGGGCAGGCAACTGGCCAATGCCGCCTGGTAATCCATATAGCGCCGTGTGCATCGCAGGCCAGTACCCAGCATCATGCGCAAACGCCAGGCCCAGCTGTCGGCCACCCCCAGCCTGCGCAGCGGCGGCACAATCAGGGCCACGGCAATCAGGCGGTCATCCACCAACAGGCCGATTGCAGGCAATTGCAGATAGAAATGCTGGCGTACCCATTCACGCACCATCACGCGCAAACGCCGCTCATAGCCTGGGCGCTGCGCTTCAAAAATGTAGGCGAATGTAGGCTCGTGGCGGTAGGCGTTGTACAGCAGCGAACGTGCCTCGCGACTGTAACCATCGTCGAGCTGGCAGATACGGGCCGGGGTGGCAGTGGTGTCGGGCATTGCGGGCAGTCCTCCTGGAATGGGCTTACAGTGCCTTGGAGGGGCGCCACCGCGCATCGTTCACCCCCTACAGCACGTTAGCAGCAGCACCCGCAACCCGCCATGCTGGTGATGACGCGCGATGTCGGCTAGCATCGCGGCTTTTGCCAGGATTGTCTTTCCATGAAGATCGTCTGTTTCAACATCAACGGCCTGCGTGCCCGCCCGCATCAGCTGGCGGCCTTGATCGACAAGCACCAGCCGGACGTGATCGGCCTGCAGGAAACCAAGGTCAGTGACGATCAGTTCCCGCTGGCCGATGTCCAGGCGCTGGGTTACCACGTGCACTACCACGGCCAGAAGGGTCACTACGGCGTTGCCTTGCTGTCGCGCCAGGCCCCCCTGAGCCTGCACAAGGGCTTTGCCACCGATGAAGAAGACGCCCAGCGCCGTTTCATCTGGGGCACCTTCGCCGATACCGATGGCAACCCGGTCACCATCATGAACGGCTACTTCCCCCAGGGTGAAAGCCGCGACCACCCCACCAAGTTCCCGGCCAAGCAGCGCTTCTACAGTGACCTGCAGGCGTTGCTCGAAGGTCAGTTCCGCAATGACCAGCCGGTGCTGGTGATGGGCGACATGAACATCTCGCCCCAGGACTGCGACATCGGCATCGGCCCGGACAATGCCAAACGCTGGCTCAAGACTGGCAAATGCAGCTTCCTGCCCGAAGAGCGCGAGTGGATGGAGCGCCTCAAGGGCTGGGGATTGGTCGACAGCTTCCGCCACCTGTACCCTGAAGTGGCCGACCGCTTCAGTTGGTTCGATTACCGTAGCCGTGGTTTCGAGGACGATCCAAAACGTGGCCTGCGCATCGACCTGATCATGGCCTCGCAGCACCTGGTGCCGCGGATCAAGGCAGCGGGCGTGGACTATGAACTGCGTGGGATGGAAAAGCCGTCAGACCATGCGCCGATCTGGCTGGAGTTGAGCTGATCGAGGCTGGGTGTAGGCGGTAGATTTGCAGCGCCTGGGAGATCGAGCGCCGCGCGGGTGGCGCTCGATCTCATAAACGCTGAAAATCCACCGCCCTGCATCTGCCGCCCTACAACCCCAACCGCAACGCCGCCCCCACCCCCGCCCCACGCGTATCGTCCGCCGCGCTGACCAGCGCAAAGTTGTAAGCCCCATGTGACCAATACCGCGCCTCCAGCTGCCCATCAACCCGCTGCCCATCAGGCATGCGTTGGTAATGCTCGCTGGGCGAGCGCATGAACAGGCTGATCCGTTCACCCTTGCCATCCTGAAACACCAACAATGCTGCCGGCCCCTGCTCGTTGCTGAGCAATCGCGCGCCCACCGGCCGGAACCCGTAACCCGCCAGGTCCGGCAACTGCCCTACGCGGTTGAAGTGACGCCCGAGCCATTCACGCAATTGGGTCGGGTCGCTGGCCTGGATATCCAGCGCCTCACTGCCGGCAAACAACCGATGAGCCTGGACCGCATCGGCCATCGGCAGATCGACCCTTGCCAGCGTGGCATCCCGCACCTGCCAGCCGCCCATCCCCCCCACGCCGAGCGCCAGCAGCAACACCGCCGCCGACGCCCAGCGCCGTTGACGACGCTGGCGCAGCCGCAGGCGCAGCTGGCCCAGGTCGAGTTGCGCAGCCCCTGGTTGTTCACCCAGGCCGGCCAATGCCGCACGCAGGCGGCGGGCATCACTGCGCCACGCCTCGACCCTGGCCGCTTGCTGCGGGTTGGCCGTAAGCCAGGCCTGCACTTCGGCCCGACGCCCCGGTGCCAGGCGCTCATCGACATAAGCATGCAATTCGTCTTCGCTGGGGATCAGGCGCGTCATTTCAGTCTCCGCAAGGCCGGGGGTTGAGGGTTGCCCTCGGTCAGTTCGCGCAAGGCATTGCGGGCGCGCGACAGGCGCGACATCACAGTACCGATAGGGATGCCCAAAGCCTGGGCGGCCTCCTTGTAACTCAAGCCTTCGATGCTCACCAGCAACAGCAAGGCACGCTGCTCGGCAGACAACCGGGCAAATGCCTGCAGGTCGGCCTGGGCCAGGACGATGGCCTCGATATTGCCGCCGACCGGCTCGCTTTCCACCTCGGCACGGCCAAACCAGGACAGCCAACGGGCATGCAGGCGGTCGCGACGCTTGCCGTCGAGAAACAGCCGGTAAAGGATGGTGAACAGCCAGGCGCGCAGCGCCTCTGCCTCGCGTTGCTGGCCATGGCGGCTCAAGGCGCGCTCGACGGTGGCTTGCACCAGGTCGTCGGCGCTGCCGGGTTCGCGCGTCAACCACAAGGCAAAGCGGCGCAGACGTGCAAGCAGCTCGCGCCATTGGTGTTCGTCCAGATCGTGCATGGCAAATGTCCCGGCCTCTGGGGTTGTCAGTGTATGGGGCAGACGCCCGGCAACAAAATCTATTCCATCCCAGGGAATAAGTTTTGCCCTGCCCCGTCGTACCGGCATCTTCACTGAACCGGACGACAACCATGAACTCACCCTTGCACGGCCCCGCCAAGGCCCTGCGCCTGGCCGCCATCGGCGCTGTGATGCTGGCAGCGGGCGTTGGCTTTGCCTATGCCGCAGGCTGGATCGGCGCAGCCAAGCTGACGCCGCAGCGCATCATCGACACCTTCGAAGCCCAGGCCGGGCACTACCCGGGCTACCGCAAGAACCACGCCAAAGGCCTGTGCGTCAGCGGCTACTTCCAGGCCAGCGGGCAGGCTGCCAGCCTGTCCACGGCGCGGGTGTTCAGCCAGGCACGGGTGCCGGTGATCGGCCGCTTCGCCATCGGTGGCGCCAACCCTTATGCGCCAGACACCGCCATCCCGGTGCGCAGCCTGGCGCTTCAGTTGAGCAGCGACGACGGGCAGGTTTGGCGTACCGGCATGAACAACCCGCCCGTGCTGGCGGTGAGCACACCGCAAGCCTTCTATGAACAGGTGCTAGCGAGCACGCCTGACCCTGCCACCGGCAAACTGGACCCAGCCAGGCAGCAGGCGTTCTTCGCTGCTCACCCTGAAAGCGCGGCGTTCCGCCAGTGGGCCGCGAGCTACAAGCCAAGCAACAGCTTTGCCAGCACCCAGTACCACAGCATCAATGCCTTTCGCCTGATCGACGCCGCCGGGGCAGCCCAACCAGTGCGCTGGCAACTGGAGCCGCAGACGGCGTTTACGGCGCTGCCAGGGCAGGTGGACGACAAACTGTTCCTGCAGCATGACCTGCAACAGCGCCTGGCCCAAGGGCCGCTGCGCTGGACCCTGCGCCTGGTCCTGGCCGAGCCCGGTGACGCCGTGGACGACCCCGCCAGCCCCTGGCCTGCACAGCGGCGCAGCGTGGACGCCGGCACGCTCGTGCTCGAACAGGTGGACGCTGCTGAACAAGGCGCTTGCCGAGACCTGAACTTCGACCCGCTGATCCTGCCGCATGGCATCGAAGCGTCCGCCGACCCGATCCTCGCCGCCCGTTCGGCCGCGTATTCGGAATCGTTCAACCGCCGCAGCCGCGAATCGCTCGGCACCGGAGCCCGCCCATGAAACCCGAAGCCTTCCATCCCCTCGCTCGCCTGCTGCACTGGCTGATGGCCGTGCTGATCGTGGCCATGCTGTTCATCGGCGTGAGCATGGTCAGCGACCTGTCACTGCGCCATCCATTGCTGATCGACCTGCACAAGGCAACGGGCCTGGCCTTGCTGGTACTGGTGCTGCTGCGTATTGCCCTGCGCTTGACGCTGCCTCACCCACCACTGCCACGCGACCTGCCAACGCTGCAACGGCTCGCCGCCGGGGCCTCGCACCTGGTGCTCTATGCCTTGATGCTGGCCATGCCCCTGCTGGGTTGGGCGATGCTTTCGGCCGGCGGTTATCCGCGGCCCCTGCAGTTGCCTGCGATCGCCCCGCATGACCTTCAGCTGTATGCCGTGCTGCGCCAAGCCCACGGCTGGGCCGGCTACCTGCTGTTCGCGACGGTTGTACTGCACCTGGGCGCAGCCCTGATGCATGCCTTGGTGCGTCGCGACGGCGTCTTGCGTAGCATGTGGCCTGGCCCCCTGCGTCGCAGCGACTGAGCCGAAGCGGTCCGGGGCGTTCGACATTCGATAATAATTCTTATTAAGATCGGCGTACTTTTCGCTAAAAACTCTGGACTGCCCTATGAACGTCGCAAAGGATCCTGCCACTCTCGTTCCTGCCAGCACCCTGGACTTACGGCCACTGCTGCTGGCCAACATGGCCTGTACCATGTCGATGATGGCCTTCGTCGCCCTGATCGGCCCGATCGCACGCCAACTCGGCATGGCCACCTGGCAAGCCGGTGCTGCCGTGACCGTGGCCGGTGTGGTCTGGGTACTGCTGGCCCGCCCCTGGGGCCGCGCGGCCGACCGGCTCGGGCGCCGGCGCGTGCTGCTGCTTGGCAGCGCAGGCTTCACCCTCGCCTACTGGCTGTTGTGCCTGTTCGTCGAAGGCGCGCTGCGCTGGCTGCCGGGCGCAACCCTGGCCTTTATCGGCCTCATGCTAGCCCGCGGGTGCATCGGGGCGTTCTATGCCGCCATCCCGGTGGCCTGCAATGCAATGATCGCCGACCATGTCGAACCGCAGCAGCGGGCGCGGGCCATGGCCTCGCTGGGGGCGGCCAACGCCGTCGGCCTGGTGCTGGGCCCGGCCTTGGCCGCATTGCTGGCGCGGCACAGCCTGAGCCTGCCGTTCCACCTCATGTCGCTGCTGCCGGCCTGCGCGTTCTTCGTGCTGCTGTTCACCCTCAAGCCACAGGCACTGGCCAAAAGCCACGCGCCCAGCCCTGTGCACTTGAGCGATCCGCGCCTGCGCCGGCCTTTGCTGGTGGCCTTCAGCGCCATGCTCAGTGTCACAGTGTCGCAAATCACCGTCGGCTTCTTCGCCCTCGACCGCCTGCACCTGGGCCCGGCCGAGGCCGCCCAGGCTGCCGGCATCGCCTTGACCACGGTGGGTGTGGCACTGATCCTGGCGCAGGTGGTGCTGCGCCAACTGGAGTGGCCGCCGTTGAAAATGATTCGGGTGGGTGCCAGTGTCTCGGCGGTCGGTTTTGCCTGCGGCGCACTGGCGGCCACGGCGCCCTGGCTGTGGGCCTGCTACTTCGTCGCCGCCGCCGGCATGGGCTTTGTGTTCCCGGCATTCTCGGCACTCGCGGCCAATGCCATGCAAGCCTCTGAACAAGGTGCCACCGCCGGCTCGATCGGCGCTGCCCAGGGCATGGGCGCGGTGATCGGGCCACTGGCCGGCACGCTGGTGTATGCCCTCGACCCGCGCTTGCCGTTCCTGGCGGTGGCTGCGCTTTTGCTGCTGGTCGGGCTATGGCCGATGCCACGCGAGAAGCGGGCCTGATAAGCACAGCGCGCAAGCGTGCAGAGTGTGCTTTAATGCGTCGCTCATTATTTTTGACACCTCTGATTACAAGGCGGCTATGGACACGGGGACGCGACTCAAACTGGTGCGTGAACGCAACAACCTCTCCCAACGGGAACTGGCCCGCCGCAGCGGGCTGACCAACTCGACGATCTCGCAGATCGAACAGAACCGCGTCAGCCCTTCGGTCAGCTCCCTGAAAAAACTGCTCGAAGGCATCCCGATGAGCCTGGCGGAGTTCTTCAGCTTCGACGAGCCAGTACGGGAAGAGCGCTTCGTGTTCCGCGCCAGCGAGCAACCAGACCTGGGCCGCAACGGCCTGCGCATGCTGCTGGTCGGCGCCAGTGTCGAGGCGCGGCAGATGCGCATGTTGCGCGAGCTGTACGCACCGGGCGCCGATTCGGGCGAGCCGATCGTGCATGCAGAGGGCGAAGAGTGCGGCCTGGTCACCCGTGGCACGGTCGAATTGTGGGTCGATGGCCAGGTTAGCGTGCTCAATTCGGGCGATGGCTACTACATCCCCACCACCCTGCCCCACAGCTTCAAGAACATCGGCCAGGATGAGGCCGAGATCATCAGTGCCAATACCCCGGCGAATTTCTGACAGTGAGCCGCAGCGGTACCGTGAGCACGCGGGAAGCGTATCAGCGCTTGCGCGACGCAGCCCTGGGTGTTCACGCCCTGCAAATAAGCGCCCACCGCCACGATGGCCTGGTCGATGTGACGATCGAAGGCTGGCAGATGACCCTGGCCGTTGACGCTGAAGGCCTTGCCCATTGCGTCCACTGCCAGTCACCCAACGGCGATCAGGCCGGGCTTGAAGACTGGTACCGCTACGGCACCAACCCGGCCGACCTGCTCAGCCTGTGGGAGCGCACTCAGCTGGAAACACGCCTGGCACGCTGACGCAGCGCGTCCTCGACAAAGTCCAGGCGGTCTTGCCCAAAGAACATCTCATCACCAACAAAGCAGGTCGGTGCGCCAAACACGCCGCGCGCCACCGCATCCTCCGTCGCCTGCTTGAGCGCAGCCTTCACTTGCACATCGCCGGCCAGCGCACTGAATGCGGCAATGTCGAAGCCCGCCTGTTCCAGGGTCTGTTGCAACACTGCCGCGTCACCCAGATTGCGCCGCTCGCCCCACATCCCAGTGAACAATGCCCTCAACAGCGCCTCGAAGCGCTGCGGGTCTTGCAACTGCGTGCCGATCACCCCGCGCATCAGCATCAAGGTATTGAGCGGAAACCCCGGCGGCAGCCCGAACGGTACACTGTAGCGGGCAGCGAAGCGCCCCAGGTCGGTGAACATGTAGCGACCCTTGGCCGGGATCATTGCCGGGGACGCATTGCCGGTGGCCTGGAACACCCCGCCCAGCAGCATGGGCCGGTAGTGCAGCGTTGCGCCTTGGCGGGCGCACATACCCGGCAGTTGCGTCCACGCCAGGTAGCTGGCCGGGCTACCAAGATCAAAGAAGAATTCGACGGTATTGGTCATGGGTACGGTCCTTGATCGATGAGGGGGCTTACCAGCGTTCCATCCAGGGGCGCAGGTCCAGTTCGAATGTCCAGGCGTCTCGCGGCTGGGCGTGAAGGAACCAGTAGCTGTCGGCAATATGAGCCGGGTCAAGGATGCCATCCTGGTCCTTCAGGGCGTAGCGCTCGGGGAAGCTGTCACGAATGAACGCGGTATCAATGGCACCATCCACCACCACATGGGCCACATGGATATTGCGCGGCCCCAACTCGCGCGCCATGCTCTGCGCCAACGCCCGTAGGCCGTGCTTGGCGCCGGCGAATGCGGCAAAGCCAGCGGCACCCCGTGTACCTGCGGTAGCGCCGGTAAACAGAATCGTGCCGCGTTCACGCACCACCATGCGCCGGGCCACTGCCTGAGCGGTCAGAAACCCGGCAAAACAGGCCATTTCCCAGATCTTGAAGTACTTGCGTGGCGTTTCATCGAGAATGCTGCAAGGTACATTGGCGCCGATATTGAAGACAAACGCCTCGATCGGGCCAATATCACGCTCGATGGTCTCCACCAGCGCAGCCACCTCATCTGCCTTGCGCGCATCGGAGCCAAAGCCATGGGCCTGGCCGCCTGCTGCGCGTATTTCGTCCAGTAGCGGTTGCAGCTTGTCAGCCTGTCGGCGGGTGACGCAGGCGACGTAGCCCTCCTTGGCGAACCGTTTGGCAATCTCGCCCCCGGTGGCATCCCCCGCGCCGATCACAAGCACTACTTTTTGTTGTCGAGTCATGTGCGCCTCTTTGGTGAATGATCGTTTAGTAAACGAACGCTATGTTATGATCGGCCCCATCGTCAAGCCAGCGCGCAGAGGTTCATGAATGCGCTATTCCAGCGAGCACAAGCAACAAACCCGCGAAAAGCTGTTGGCCACCAGCGGTGCGCTAGCCAAACGCGGTGGCTTTACCAGCACCGGCGTGGCCGGGCTGATGAAGGCCATCGGGCTGACCGGCGGTGCCTTTTACAACCACTTCCCGTCCAAGGATGATCTGTTCACCGAAGTGGTGCGTCAGGAACTCTGCAACAGCCCACTGGCACGCCTGGCCAGCCAAGGCGCCAGCCGCGAACGCCTTGGCCGTTGCCTGCAGCAGTACCTGAGCATGGCTCACTTGCACAATGCCGAAGGTGGCTGCCCGTTGCCGCCGCTAGGGGTGGAAATCGCCCGGGCAGACCTTGCAGTGCGAGAGGTGGCCGAGCATTGGCTGGTCGACCTGCACAAGGCCTGGGCTGCCACACTGGAGGATGAAGCGTTGGCCTGGGTGTTGATCAGCCAATGCGTCGGCGCGTTGCTGGTCGGGCGCATGCTGGCCAGTGAGGCGGTGCAATCGCAGGTGCTGGACGCCAGCCGCACCTTCGTTGAAAAGGCCTTGAATGAAACCCGTTAACCTGTTGCTTGGCCTATGCCTGAGTGCGCCGGTACTGGCCGAGCAAGCCTGCCCACCGGGGCAGTATCAGGTATGCCTGATGGGGTGTTTTTGCGCCCCGGTCGACCCAGGGCAGGCCGGGCAGATCCTCAAGGACGTGGAAGCCATGGCGTCGACCAGCCTGGCCTACGCATTGCGCCAGGCCCGCGACGAAGCCAATGCCAGCGGTAGTGAACCGATCCCCCTGCACATCCGCGCCCAGCTCGAGCCCTGGTATGACTTCGCCGTGCTCGATGCCGTCCGCTTCAGGGTGGGCGACGAACAGCAGATGAGCGCAGCCAATGCCATGCTGCAGAACCCCGACGTGAATGCGGTGACGTTGATCGACACGATCATCTTTCGCCATGCCAGCGATGCGCAAGACAATGTGGCCCTGTGGGCGCACGAGCTCATGCACGTGCAGCAATACCAGGCGCTGGGGCTAGAAGAATTCGCCCGGCGCTACACGCGTGATTTCAATGAGCTTGAAGGGCCCGCTTACAAGATAGAGGCCGAAGTGGCCAAGGCGCTCCGAGAGCGCAGTTCCGGCCAGGCAAGGTAACGTGCAGGAGCGACCTCCCGGCGAGGCCGCTCCTACACACACATCATGACGCCGCAGGAGCCTTTTCGGCCAACCCCTCACGGCTGGCATAACGCTGCGCCAGCACCGCGCAGACCATCAGCTGGATCTGATGAAACAGCATCAGCGGCAGGATCATCGCGCCAATGCCACTGCCCACGAACAGCACCTGAGCCATCGGCACCCCAGTGGCCAGGCTCTTCTTCGAGCCGGCGAACAGGATGGTGATGCGGTCCTCCAGGTCGAAGCCAAGCAGTTTGCCAAGCAAGCGGGTAACGTACAGCACCACCGCCAACAAGATCCCGCACACCACAAACAGCCCCGCCAAGTGTTGTGGCGACACCGTGTGCCACAGTCCGGTAACCACCGCCTCACTGAAGGCGGTGTAGACCACCAGCAGGATCGAGCCCTGGTCCACGACCTTGAGCCAGCGCGCGTTGCGCTTGACCCACGCGCCAATCCAGCGGCGGGCGATCTGCCCGGCTACGAAGGGCACCAGCAGCTGCAGGGTAATCTTCAGCACCGCATCCAGCCCCGAGCCGGTATCACCGCTGGCGCCCAGCAGCATCATCACCAGCAGTGGCGTGAGGAAGATACCCAGCAGGCTGGAAGCCGCCGCGCTGCAAATGGCTGCCGGCACGTTACCGCGGGCCAGCGAGGTGAAGGCAATGGCCGACTGTACCGTGGCTGGCAACGCACACAGATACAGCACGCCCAGGTACAGCTCGTTGCCCACCAGCGGCACGAACAACGGCTTGAACGCCAGCCCCAGCAAGGGGAACAGCACGAACGTGCAGGAGAACACCAGCAAGTGCAGGCGCCAGTGCCCGGCGCCGGCGATGATCGCTTCGCGCGACAGCTTGGCACCGTGCAGGAAGAACAGCAGGCCGATAGCCAGGTTGGTCAGCCAGCCGAAATACACCGCCCCGTCGCCCGAGCAGGGCAGCACAGTGGCGATGAGCACCACCCCGAGCAAGGCCAGGGTGAAGTTGTCGAATAACATGCGCAAATACTTCATAACAGTTTCCGTCTTGTCGTTATGCAACGGCAGACGATAAGGTCTCGGTTTATTTTTCGCTAACGCCGGAACCCCCACCGGTATCGCTCAACGGACAAAGGACTACTTGATGCCACGCTATCGCCTTGCGCCCTTCCCTCTCGCGGCTGCACTGGCCATGAGTGCAATCAACGCGCAGGCGGCCGATCCGCTGCAGGCCCAGGTAGACGAGGTCATCCAGCCGCTCATGCAGGAACACCAAATCGCCGGTATGGCGGTAGCGCTGTACGCCGATGGCCAGGCGCATTACTTCAACTATGGCGTGGCCAATAAGGCGGATAACTCGCCGGTTAGCGCCGATACCCTGTTTGAGGTCGGCTCGCTGAGCAAGACTTACACCGCTACGCTTGCGGCGCTGGCCAGCGCCGAAGGCAAGCTTGACCTACAGGCCCCTGCCCAGCGCTACCAGCCCGCCCTGGCCGGCACACCGCTGGGCGAAGCCAGCGTGCTGGAATTCGGTGCCTACAGCGCCGACTGCCTGCCATTGCAGTTCCCCGACGCGGTGCACACAGACGAACAGGTGCTGGCCTTCTTCCGCCACTGGCAACCCGTTGCCAAACACGGCACCCAGCGCTGCTACTCGAACCCCAGCCTGGGGTTGTTCGGTGACCTGGCGGCGCGCGCGCAGCAGCGCCCTTTCGCCGAGCTGATGACCGAGGGGCTTCTCCCGCAAATGGGCCTCAAGCACACCTACCTGCACGTACCGGCCGATGCACAGCGGCTTTATGCGCAAGGGTACGACGCGCATGACCAGCCGGTGCGCGTCAGCTCGGGGCCCTTTGCCGATGCGGCCTATGGCATCAAGACCAACGCCACCGACTTGCTGCGCTACGTGCGCCTGCACATGCAGCCGGCCGAACTTGCGCCAACCCTGCAAAAGGCTGCCGCCATTACCCAGGCCGGCTACTTCCAGGTCGGTAGCATGACCCAAGGCCTGGGCTGGGAACGTTACCCCTACCCGGCGTCACTCGACACCCTGGTCAATGGCAACAGCTCCAAGTTCGCCCTTGCGCCACAGGCCACCCGCCGCCTCGACCCCGAGCTCCCGGCCGTGCCTGACGCCTGGTACAACAAGACCGGCGCCACCAACGGTTTCGGTGCCTATGTGGCGTTCATTCCGGCGCAAGGCAAAGCCATCGTACTGCTTGCCAACCGCAACTATCCCAACGAGGCACGCGTGCGCGCCGCGTACCGGATTCTCTCGTCCCTCGACCACTGACAGGCCCTTCCGGCAGGATTGTCGGACAAGATGTAGTGACAAAAAATATTCACTACAAAACGGTTGACGCCGTTCATCGCCCTTGGGCATGATGAGGCTGTCTCCCCGATCGGGAGCGGTGGCAAGGGTGTTCCAGACGGCCTGCGCGGTAACGCAGGCCGTCCGTGGAGAGGGAACTGTCCAAAAGGCAGCGTGTGAAAGCCCCTGTTGCGATGCTGCTGTAGCAGCGTTGGTAGTGCGCTACACCGTGGTAGCGCCAACTGTGAAAATCACCTACGAATGGGTAATGGGGGCTTTATGATGAACTTGAACAACAATCCCACAATCGACCAATTGGCCCAGCTGTTCGCCGTGCGCAAAGACAGCCTCGACGACCATCTGCTGTGGGTCAGCCAGACCGGTGAGGTGCGTCTCGACCGCCTGCCACCGAACACCATCGAAGATGAATTCGAAGAGCACCTGCCAAGCATGCGTGCACGCTTCAAGGTCTACCGACGTGGCCAGGGCTACGTCGGCAAGAAGGCCGCCGCCGACACCGAGTTCGTTGGCCGCGTCCTGCAGACCCTGCAACAAGAATGGCCCGCCGCCCGTGAGCGGGGGGCAGTCAAGGTGATCGAACCACTCAACTGAGTGGCCTCACCCACCATCGAGCCCGGCCCGCAAAGGCCGGGCTTTTTCATGCCCGCCGACGCGTGCGCGCCATCGCTGGCAAGGGCAATGCGCCGGTGGCCAGCGCGCGGGCCCGCTCGACGCCCCAGACCAACGCCCGGGTCATGGTCTCACCCGGGCGCGCTGGGTAATACTCTTCCAGCAATGCCCGGCCATTCCCAGCATAGATACCGAGAAACAGCTGGGTAGCGCCCAGGCGCGACAGGCGCACCTGCACGTCGAGCGTGGTGCCGTCACTGAGCGCTTCATCGTGGCTGCGGCTGTGCAGTTGAGCGTCCGCCCACTGCCAATAGGTCTCTTCCCTGACTCGCATGAGCATTCGATCTCCCTTTGCTGAAATGCCGCGCCAGAAAACCACATCCACGGCTATCCGGCGAGTGCAACCCGGCGATGCCATGAGCAGCGTCAACGAATATCAACAAAAACCCCGCCGTTCGGCGGGGTTGCTGGAGCGGGATCACTTTTTCAGCGGAACCCGCGGCATGAAGCGGCCCTTTTTGCTGCGCTGCAGATGTGCAGGCTGAAGCTGTTCCGAATCATCCAGCGTCATGTGGGCGAAACCCAGGCGAAATGCCGACTGGCCGCAACGCACCTGGCTGTTGATCGGGAATGCGTCGTTCAGGTCTTCGAAAAAGGATTCGCTCATGCCCTGTCTCCCTCCAGTGAGGTCGCGTCGGCAAGCAGATACGTTGCCTAGGTGAACGCGCCCGGTAAAAGTGAGACTAGCTGGTCATTTGCGGACCGCCCAGACTAAAACCCTGGAGCCGACCAGTGGCACAATGCCTTATTTCAACCTGACCGCCGTGCCGGTGGCGAATATCACGACCATGCCACCCTGCACCGACGGCATGCTGATTTCGAAGTCCACGCCCACCACTGCATCGGCGTGCAACTGCCGCGCCCGCGCCTTCAACTCCTCGGTGGCCTGCTCGCGGGCCTCGCGCAGGGCGCTTTCCAGGCTTTGCGAACGGCCACCGAAGAAGTCGCGAAAACGGGCAAAGAAATCGCGCACGAAGTTGATGCCCTGCACCGATTCGGAGCTGACGACGCCCAGGTACTCGGCAATAGGACGGCCTTCGAGCTGGCTGGTGGTAGAGATAATCATGACGGTGCTCCGTTGGCCTGGCGAAAAGGGCCGATTCTAACAGAGCACCCGGCCCTCAGTGCGCACTAGCCGCCCGCAACCGTTGGCCGATCTTGGCGCCAAACACGTTCACCAGCAGCCCAAGCATCACCAGCAGCGCCCCCCAGCCCTGCAACTCGGTCAGGCGCTCGCCGAGCAACCACGCCGAAGCACTCAGGCCGATAACCGGCACCAGCAACGAGAACGGCGCCACTTTGCCGGCCGGGTGGCGCGACAACAATGTGCTCCACAGGCTATAGCCGAGCATGGTGGCGACAAATGCCAGGTACGCCAACGCCAGTACCGAGCTCCAGCCAATGTTGGCCAGGGCATGGCCGATGCGCTCAGGCCCCTCCAGCCACCACGACAACGCCAGAAACGGCAGCGGTGGAATCAACCCACCCCAGATCACCAGCGCCACCAGGTCGACCGAACCGAAACGCCGCGTGATGATGTTGCCCACGCCCCACATCGCGCCCGCGCAGAGGGTCAGCACCAGCGCCAGCATCGGCACATGGCCACCATCCTCGCTGCCGATCAGCGCCAAGCCGCTGGCGGCCACCAGCAGCCCCAGCAGGCTGGCGAGGCGCAGTCGCTCGCCCAGAAACAGCGCGGCAAACCCTAGCGTGAAGAATGCCTGGGATTGCAGGATCAACGACGCCAACCCAGGCGGCATGCCGCTGTACATGGCCTGGAAAAGGAAGGCGAACTGCCCCAGGGAAATCGTCACGCCATAAGCGATCAGCCAGCGCCACGGCAGCTTCGGCCGCTTGACCAGCAACACTGCCGGGAAGGCCACCAACAAGAAGCGCAATGCCCCCAGCAGCATCGGCGGCAGGCCATCCAGGCCTACCTTGATGACCACGAAGTTGACTCCCCACGCAACAATCACCACCAGGGCGATCAGCAGGTCCTTGAGCGGCATTGCGACATCCTTCTTCAGGCGAGCTAGACATATTTCGTTACAGCATAAGGCTATTCCTTTTCGAGGGACCAGCACAGTTAGGGGGCAGGGTTGCGCAACAGTGCGGGGGCGCTTTGCGCCCCCTTCCGACCGGTCCGGCGCCCCGGCAAGGCCGCGCCTACAGGAACCGCGCTGGCCCGCCAGGCCTCAGTCCCGGTAACCCGGCGCCACCCGCTCGAGCATCCGCAGCAATGCCCCCCATGCCAGCGCCACTGCATCCGGGTCCGACAACTCCCCCTGTTTCAGCCCCTGCATCGGTGCATTGAACTGCCGCTCGGTCCGTTCACACACGGCGGCAGGCGGCAGTATCAGCTGCCCGGCACTCTGCGCCGCCAACTGAATCTCGCAGGCCTTTTCCAGGTAGTACATGCGCAAGAAGGCTTCGGCAACGCTACGGCCGGTTGTCAGCAGCCCATGGTTACGCAGGATCATCACCGGCCTGTCCCCCAGGTCGGCGACCAACCGCTGCTGCTCATCCAGGTCCAGGGCAATACCTTCATAATCGTGGTAAGCCACCTTGCCATGGAACTCCATGGACATCTGGTTCACCGGCAACAGGCCGCACGCCAGCGCCGCCACCGCGCAACCGGCACGCGTGTGGGTGTGCAGCACGCAGTGGGCGTCTTCACGGGCTGCGTGGATAGCACTGTGGATGACGAACCCGGCCGGGTTGACCGGGTGCTTGGTCGGCGCTACAGGCTGCCCATGCAGGTCGATTTTTACCAGGTTGGAGGCCGTGATCTCGTCGAACAGCAAACCGTACGGGTTGATCAGAAAGTGGTGCTCCGGCCCCGGCACACGCAGGGATATATGGGTGAAGATCAGGTCGCTCATGCGAAAGTGGGCGACCAGGCGATAACAGGCAGCCAGCTCCTGGCGCAGAGTCTGTTCGGTAAGGGTCATGTATCGTTGGTCCTGTAGAGAGGCAGCATTGAACGTCAGGTTACTTGCTGGCCCAAGCATTGAATCGCTGTTCCAGTTCTTCACCATGGTCAACCCAGAACTCCACATTCATCGCCAAAGCCCCTTCCAGGTTCTGCGGCGATGTCGGCACCCAGCTGGCCAAGGACGGCGCGAGCTTGGCCGCTGCCTGAGTATTGGTCGGCCCGTAAGGGATCTGCTCGACGTAACGCACCTGGGTATCGGCTTGGTTGGCATAGGCGATCAGCCGTTTGGCCTGGTCGACATGCCGCGAACCCTTGATGATCGCCCAATAGTCCATGCCATACAGGCTGCCCGGCCACACCAGTGCCAGCGGGCTGCCCTGCTGGGCCGCCACGGCGATGCGCCCGCTGTAGGTAGACGTCATCACCACATCGCCGGCAGCCAGCCACTGCGCCGGCTGGGCACCGGCGTCCCACCACTGCACATAGGGCTTGAGCTCACTGAGCTTGGCAAAGGCGCGGTCGACACCCGCCGGCGTTGACAGCACCGTGTAGACATCCTCGACCTTGACCCCGTCGGCCAACAAGGCGAACTCCAGGTTGTACACCGCACGCTTGCGCAGGCCGCGCTTGCCCGGGTACTTCTGCACGTCCCAGAAGTCGGCCCACGAGGCCGGGGCCTGGGCCAGCTTGTTGCGGTCATAGGCGATCGCCACGCTCCACACCAACGCGGCAGACCCACAGTCCTGGGCGGCGTCCGGGATCAACTCGGCGGCATGGCCCAAGCGCTGCCAGTCGAGGTGCTCGTAGATGCCCTCATCGCAACCGCGCATCAGGTCGGGCCCTTCGATCTGCACCACGTCCCAGTCGACGTTGCCGGTATCGGCCATCACCTGGATGCGGGCCATTTCGCCGTTGTACTCGCTCTGGATCAACTGGCTGCCGTCCTTGGCGCTGAACGGTTTGAAGATCGCCTCATCCTGGGCTTTCTGACCGGCGCCGCCATAGCCGACTACAACCATTTGCGGCGCCGCTTGCGCACTGCCTAGCCCCAAAGCCAGAAGCGCTGCGCAAAGGCCGGTACTGCGAGGGAATGCATGCATCGAGGTTTCCTCCTGCCGGTGCCCGTGGGGCCCGATTTCTTGTTGTTGTGAGGTCACGCCCTCCTCGGAGGGTGATGAAAACCTAGCTGCGCCCAAGTAAAAAAACAAGTTGATTTTTTACTGTCGCTACACTTTCATAACCAAAACAAGAACAACACCACACCGGAGCCGCCTGTATGCAAACCGCCTTCCCCCACCTGTTCGAAGCCTTGCAGATTCGCGGCAAACGCCTGAAAAACCGCATCATGTCCACGGGACATGACACCTGCCTGCCCACCGACAACCTGGTCAACGACAAGCTCATCGCCTACCAGCGTGCACGGGCTGCAGGCGGCGTCGGCCTGATCGTGCTGCAGGTGGCCGGTGTGCACGACAGCGCCCGCTACACCTCGCACGTACTGATGGCCACCGACGATACCTGCATCGAAGGCTACCGGCGCCTGGCAGAAGCCTGCCATGAGCACGGTACGGTGGTGCTCTCGCAACTGTTCCACCCTGGGCGGGAGATCATGGAGTCTGCCGATGGCTTGCTGGCGGTCGCCTACTCAGCCTCGTCGGTGCCCAATGAACGCTTCCGGGTGATGCCGCGCGCGCTGGACCAGGCGATGATCGATGAAATCGTCCAGGGCTATGCCAGCGCGGCGCGGCGCCTATACCAGGCGGGGCTGGATGGCGTCGAGGTAGTGGCCAGCCATGGCTACCTGCCCGCGCAATTTCTCAACCCGCGGGTCAACCTGCGTACCGATGGCTACAACGGCGACCTGGCGCAGCGCCTGAGGTTTTTGCGCGAAGTGCTGGCGGCCGTGCGTGCTGCCACCGACGAGCAGTTCATCGTCGGCCTGCGCATCAGCGCCGACGAACGTGACAGCGAAGGCCTGAGCGAGGACGAGTCGCTGGCCGCCGCCGAGGCGCTGCAAGGCCAGCTCGACTACCTGCACATCGTCGCCGGTACCTCAGCGTCGCTGGGCGGTGCGGTGCATATCGTCCCCCCCATGGCCATCGAGCCTGCGTACCTGGCACGCGAAGCCGGCACGTTCAAACAGCGCCTGGACATTCCGCTGTTCGTCACCGGGCGCATCAACCAGCCGCAGGAGGCAGAGCTGATCCTGGCGCGTGGCCAGGCCGACGTGTGTGGCATGACCCGCGCACTGATCTGCGACCCGCTGATGCCGACCAAGACCGAGCACGGCCAGGTCGAAGACGTGCGCGCCTGCATTGCCTGCAACCAGGCCTGCATCGGTCACTTCCATCGCGGCCTAGCGATCTCGTGTATCCAGCATCCGGAAACCGGCCGCGAACTGCAATACGGCCACCTGACGCCAACCCCTTCGCCCAAACGGATCCTGGTGGCAGGCGGCGGCCCGGCCGGCATGAAGGCAGCAGCCGTCGCCGCCGCGCGCGGGCACCACGTCACACTCTTTGAAGCCGGCCCGCAACTGGGCGGCCAGGTGTTGCTGGCACAACTGCTGCCACGGCGCAGCGAGTTCGGCGGCGCCAGCACCAACCTGCAACGGGAAATGGCCTTGGCAGGCGTGGAGGTGGTGCGCAACACGCGGGTCGACCGCGCACTGGTCGAGCGCGAGCGCCCTGACCTGGTGATCGCCGCCACCGGCGCCACGCCCTACTGGCCGGCGTTCGAGCGCGCCGGTGACCTGCAGGTGGTGGATGCTTGGCAAGTGTTGCGCAACGAGGTCAAACCCGGGCGTTCGGTACTGGTCATCGACTGGCGCTGCGACTGGATAGGCCCTGGCATCGCCGAGCGCCTGATGCGCGAGGGGCATCAGGTGCAACTGGCGGTCAACGGCACCCATTGTGGCGAGAACCTGCCCTTGTATGTACGCGATCAACTGGCCGGCGAACTGCATCGCCTGAGCATCCCCATCACCCCCTACGCCCGCCTCTACGGCTGCGACGACAACACCGTGTACCTGCAGCACACGGCCAGCGGCGAACCGATGATCTTTGAAGGCATCGACACCCTGGTGCTGTGCCTGGGCCACCAGCCCAATGACACCTTGGCGGCGGAACTGGACGGCCTGGTGGAAGTGCGGCGCGTCGGCGACTGCCTGGCGCCGCGTACTGCAGAAGAGGCGATTCACGATGGCCTGACGGTTGCCTGGGCGCTCTGAGGCTGTACATACTGCCGCTTTCCCGATGGACCGATGCGCATGAGCCAACCCTCGCAGCCCCCCTGCGCCACCGAAGACGGCGGCGCCGCCCCGCAGTTCCTGGGCACCCGCATCCGCGGCCTGCGCAAACGCCGCGGCATGACCCTGGCGGAGCTGGCCGCACAAAGCGAACTGACGGCCGGTTACATCAGCCAGCTGGAGCGCAACCTCTCTTACCCGTCGATCCCGGCGCTGTTCAATATCGCCCGCAGCCTGGGGGTGACCATCCAGTGGTTCTTTGCCAGCGAGGCCGTTACCGCCCCAGAAGACCAGGGCTACGTGGTACGCCGTAACAGCCGCCTCAGCGTGCACTACGAAGACGGCATCGTCGACCAACTGCTCACGCCACAACCCAACCGCCAGCTGGAAATCCTTCACTCGCGCTTTCCGCCGGGCACCTATAGCCAGCAGAGTTACAGCCATGATGGCGAAGAGGCTGGCTATTTGCTCAGCGGCAGTTTTGAATTGTGGGTAGGCGAGCGGTACTTTCAGCTTGGCGAAGGCGACAGTTTCAGCTTCTCCAGCCAGGAACCCCATCGTTATGGCAACTCCGGTGACGTGGATGCCGTGGTGATCTGGGTCATCACCCCGCCGACGTTCTGAAGCCGCCACGCGGCCCCTTTCGATCAGGTCATCTGCCTATGACTGAACACGCCCAGCAGCTCGAGCCTGCGTTGCAACCGGTCGACCACCCGCGCGCCGTGGTCTTCGTCGCCTACCCCCAAATGGGGCTGCTCGACCTCACGGGTGCGCAGACGGTGTTCTGGGCTGCCACCAAAGCCATGGCTGCACAGGGCCGGCCGGGCTATCGACTGCACACCGCCAGCCTCGACGGCGGCCTGCAGCCAACCGCCGAAGGCCTGGTGGTGGCGACTGAAACACTGGACGACGTGATGGCTCAGGCCGTCGACACCCTGGTAGTACCGGGCGCACCGGATATCATCCGCACCCTCCCCGACCACGCCGCATTGGTCGCCTGGTTGCGCCGCGCCGCGGTAAAGGCCAGGCGCACGGCCTCGGTGTGCAGCGGTACCTTTCTGCTGGCCAGCGCAGGCTTGCTCGACGGGCGCCGCGCCGCCACCCACTGGGCGATGTGCGAGGTGCTGCGCCGCGATTTCCCTGCGGTGCAGGTGGACCATGAATCGATCTTCGTTCAGCAAGGCACGCTGTGGACATCTGCCGGCGTCAGCGCCGGCATCGACCTGGCCCTGGCTCTGGTCGAGCAGGACTGCGGCCGCGAAGTCGCGATGCAAGTGGCCCGCGAGCTGGTGGTATTTCTCAAGCGGCCCGGCGGCCAGGCGCAGTTCAGTGAACTGCTCAAGCTGCAGGGGCGCGATTGCAGCGAATTCGAAGCACTGCACCTGTGGCTGAACGCGCACCTCGGCGACCCACGCCTGACCGTCGAGCACCTGGCCGAGCAGGCGCACATGAGCGTGCGCAACTTCACCCGGGTGTACAAGCTCAAGACCGGCCGCACCCCGGCCAAGGCCATTGAAGTGTTCCGCCTGGAAGCCGCCCGCCGCCTGCTGGAAAGCGCCGACAGCCACATCGAGCAGATTGCCCGGCAATGCGGCTTTGGCAGCGAAGAGCGCATGCGCCTGGCGTTCCAGCGCCACCTTGCGGTCACCCCGCGCGACTACCGCGCGCGCTTTGCGCGCAATCTATCGTTGGCCGAAATTCAGGGTTCTTTGGCCTAGGGTGTAGCGCTTCGTCACTCGTAACATCGTTGTCCACAAAGACGGGCTACTTTTGTTTACCCGGACATTCCAGGAGCACAACGATGAAAAATATCCTGATCATTGGCGCGGGCTTCGCTGGCCTGTGGAGCGCCCTCAGCGCCGTACGCCAGCTGGACCTTAACGCGCGCAAGGATGTCGAGGTAACGCTGCTGGCGCCGCAGGCCGAACTGCATGTGCGCCCGCGCTTCTACGAACCTGACGTGCACACCATGGCCGCTCCACTGCAGGCGCTGTTCGAAGCGGTCAACGTGCGTTTCGTGCAAGGCACCGCCTTTCACATCGACGAAGCAGCCCGGCGCGTGCGCTATCGCACGCAAAGCGGTACCGAGTGCGAACTGGGCTATGACCGCCTGATCATGGCCTGCGGCAGTGTGCTCAACCGGCCAGACATGGTCGGCATCGAGCATGTTTTCGATGTCGACAAGATTGACAGCGCCGCACGGCTGGAGACGCACCTCAAGTCCCTGGCCAACCTGCCAGACACGCCTGCCCGCAACACCGTGGTGGTCGCCGGTGGTGGCTTCACCGGTATCGAGACTGCCACCGAGCTGCCGGCGCGCTTGCGCAGCATTCTCGGTGAACAGGCAACACTGCGGGTGGTGGTGATCGACCGTGGCGGCAGGGTCGGCGCAGCCCTGGGTGACGGCATCCGCCCTGCGATCGAGCAGGCCTGCGAGGCATTGGGGGTGGAATGGATCTGTGGCGCCACGGTGGCCTCGGTGGACCCCGACGGCGTTCTGCTGGACAACGGGCAACGCATCGATGCCAGCACAGTGATCTGGACCGTGGGCTTCAAGGCCAACCCGTTGACCGAGCAGATCAGCGGCGAACGAGACCGCCAAGGCCGGTTGCACGTGGACGGCAACCTCAAGGTCAAGGGCAACGACGCGGTCTATGCGGCGGGCGACGTGGCCTACGCAGCGTGCGACGAGGTGGGCAACCATGCGGTGATGTCGTGCCAGCATGCCATCCCACTGGGCCGCTACGCCGGCAACAATGCGGTTGCCGAGTTGATTGGCGTGGCACCGATGACCTACAGCCAACCCAAGTACGTCACCTGCCTTGACCTGGGCGCCTGGGGCGCGGTGTACACCGAAGGGTGGGAGCGCCAGGTATCGCCCCCGGAAGACAAGGCCGAGGCCAAGCTGCTGAAGTCGCAGATCAACACGGTCTGGATCTACCCGCCCGCTGCCAATGATCGTGCGGCAGCCTTGGCGGCGGCTGACCCGACGATACCGGTAGCCTGATACGCCTCAAATCGCCGGCAAGCCGGCGATTTGAGGCTGGTGCAATCAAGCGGCGGCGAACAGCTCGTTGGCAATCTGCGCCTGTGCAGCGTCGATGGCCTGGCTGCGGTGCTCTGGGCCGTAGGCCAGGCCGTGGGCGCGAACGATCTCCAGGTCGGTGACGCCGATGAAGCCCAGGAACACTTTGAGGAAGTCTTCGTGGCCGGCACCGGTCGGCTGGCCAGCGTGCAGGCCACCGGCGGTGGACACCAGCACCACCTTCTTGTCACCGCACAGGCCTTCAGGCCCAGCTTCGGTGTAACGGAAGGTCTTGCCGGCGACGGCAACCCGGTCAATCCAGGCCTTGAGCTGGGTCGGCACGGTGAAGTTGTACATCGGCGCACCGATCACCACGGCATCGGCGGCGAGGAATTCTTCCAGGGTTTCGGCGCTCAGCTTGGCTTCGAAGGCCTGAGCCGCATCGCGCATATCTTCAGGCGTGCCGGCGGCCACCAGGGTCGCGGCGGAGAAGTGGGCGATGGCATCGGCAGCCAGGTCACGGTAAACCACTTCCAGGCTCGGGTTGCTGGCCTTCCAGGCTTCGACCACTTCGCGGCTCAGCTGGCGGGAGGCGGAATTGTCGCCCAGGATGCTCGAATCGATGTGCAACAGTTTCATGGGACTCTCCTGTAATGAAGACCGCGGCGTGGGCGATCATGATGGGGAGAATCCTACCGGGATGACTAATAGCTGATAAGCAGGCAAAAATGCGTTAGTTTGTCCCACTGATGGAACAGTGAGAAACTCCCATGCAAGACCTCAATGACCTCTTCTATTTCGCCCGCGTCGTCGAGGCCGGTGGCTTTGCTGCGGCCGGGCGCCAGCTAGGCATCCCCAAGTCGCGCCTGTCGCGGCGTATCGCCGAACTTGAAGAACGCCTGGGCACACGCCTGCTGCAGCGCACCACGCGGCAACTGAAACTGACCGCCGTCGGCGAGCGCTACCTGCACCATTGCCAGGCCATGCTGTTGGAAGCCGAAGCTGCCGACGAGGCCGTGGCCAGCATGAGCAGCGAGCCGCGCGGGCGCTTGCGAGTCTCCTGCCCGGTGGCACTGGCCCACGCCTTTTTGCCAGACGTGATCAGCCGCTTTCTCGAACAGTACCCGCTGGTGCAGTTGGACATGGTGCTGCTCAACCGCCGAGTCGATCTGATTTCCGAGGGTATCGACGTCGCCCTGCGTGTGCGCGACCTGGGCGATGAGGACCCGGCCCTGGTCACGCGCCGGCTACGCCAGGCCCAGATGCAACTGGTCGCCGCGCCGGGCTTTGCCGATCACATTCGCGAGCCTGGCGAGCTGGCCTCGTTGCCAGTGCTGGGTGCTGCCGAGGCCGACCGGCTGGTGCACTTCCGCCTGTTCGGGCCCAATGGCCGCCAACAGGAAATCGCCCTGGAACCGCGCCTGGCCATCGACGATTTCGTGGTGCGCAACGCCGCGGTACGCGCCGGGCTGGGCTTCACTGCGCTGCCCAGCATGTTCTGCGAAGAGGAACTGGAACGTGGCGAGTTGGTGCGCTTGCTGCCGGACTGGCAACTGCCGGGTGGCTATCTGCAGGCGGTGTACCCACACCGGCGCGGTGTATTGCCCGCAGTGCGCGTGTGGATCGATCATCTGGCGGCGTCGTTCGAGGCCTGTGGAGAGCGTTATGTCTGAGCGAAAAATGACTGAAGCGCAGGTGGCAGCCTTCTGCCTGAGCCTGCCGGGTGCTCGAGAAGACTATAAATGGGGCGGTATCCGGGTGTTTTCGGTGGCAGGCAACAAGATGTTCGCCGTGCTCGACCTGGCGGGTGCAGGGTTGTCGTTCAAGGTCGCCGATGAGCTGTTTCTAGGCTATTGCGACCGCCCTGGCGTGCGACCCGCGCCGTATCTGGCGCGGGCGCGATGGATCAGCATGGCGCCCCCTTACCCCATGGGGCGCGACGAACTGTGCGACCTGCTGCAGCGCTCGCACCAGTTGGTGGTGCGGCGGTTGGCGAAGCGCCTGCAGGTGGGGCTGCTGCTCTGATCGAGGCGTCAGAGCCAAGATGACAGGTGGCACCCGAGGAACAGGTAATCGAGCCAGAACACCTGATGCAGCAGCACAATCCCCCAGAACATCAGCTGATACGACACTTTGCGCGTCTTGTGCCGAAACAGCTGCTGGGCAACCAGTGCGCCGGGCCAGCCGCCGCACAGTTCGCTGGCATGCAGCACATTCTCTGGCGTGCGCCACGTTTGGGTGCGGGCCTGCTGCTTGTCCTGCCAGTACAGCAGCAGGCTGATCAGGCTCACCGCCGGGTACAGCGCCAAGGGCAGCCAGGACTGATCGTTCCAGGCCATCTGCGCCGCACCCAGGCCCGGTAGCAGGCACAGCACGCCCAACACCAGCAACTTCAGGCGCACGTTGCGTACGCCCTCCTCGTTTTGCGCCCTGGCCATGTCAGCTGTGCGCCGTCGACCAGTCGACCCAGCCAAACTGCCAGGTCGCCAGAATCAGCAGGCCAAAGGCAATGCGGTACCAGGCGAACGCCGCATAGCTGTGGTTGGCGATGAACTTGAGCAGCGCACGCACGGCGATCATGGCGAAGATGAACGAGGTCACGAAACCGATGGCGAACACCGGCAAATCACTTGGCTGGAACAGGTCGCGGTACTTGTAGCCCGAATACACCGCCGCGCCGACCATGGTCGGCATCGCCAGAAAGAATGAGAACTCGGTAGCCGCCTTGCGCGACAGCCCGAACAGCAAACCACCGATGATGGTCGAACCGGAGCGCGAGGTGCCAGGGATCATGGCCAGGCATTGGACAAAGCCAATCTTCAAGGCATGGCTCCAGCGCATCTCGTCAACGTGGTCAACCTCCACGCGGTGGGCGCGGCGCTCGGCCCAGAGCATGATCACACCGCCCACTACCAAGGCCGCTGCCACCGTGATCGGGTTGAACAGGTATTCGTGGATCAGGTCGGCGAACAGCACGCCCAATACCACCGCCGGCATGAACGCCAGCAGCAGGTTGCCGGTGAAGCGCCGGGCCGTGGGCTGGCTGGTGAGGCCGAACACCACGTCCAGAATCTTGCGGCGAAATTCCCACACCACGGCCAGGATCGCGGCAAGCTGGATGATGATGTTGAAGGCGATGGCCCGTTCGCCATCAAAGCCGATCAGGTCGGCGACAATGATCTGGTGCCCGGTACTGGAGATCGGCAAGAACTCCGTCAACCCTTCGACCACGCCTAAGATGATTGCCTGTATGGCAGTCCAAAAATCCATCATTCCCCCGATGGAGCGCTGCTGCTTGCAGGCCCCTTGTTCTTGATTTGCTTGAAGTTGCCGCACGCGGCCCGGCTGTTTTACAGCGACAGTTGGGCGCAATGCCAGTGGAAAAGTTCACGCTGCCTAAAGGTTTCATCTTGCGCGGCCGAAATCCTATCAGAGCGGCTTTGCAATGGCTTGCGCCGCCTGCTGCAGAGTACGCCTAGACTAGCACTTAGCCATTAGTCGGGTGGGGGCCTGCCGCAAAGCATGCTTGGATGCACCTGAAGAACAAGAACAAGGCGGGAGTGCCTGGATGAAAACCCTGAGATCGATGTCGATCAGCCGTCGTCTATGGCTGATCCTGCTGGTGGCGGTTGCCATGCTGGTGGTACTGGGCCTGCTGATGCTGCGCCAGATCCACGGCGACCTGTACCAGGCCAAGGCGGAAAAGACCCGCCATGTGGTGCAGACTGCAGCCGGTGTACTGGCCTACTACCAGGGCCTGGAAGCGGCCGGCAGCTTGAGCCGCGATGCTGCCCAGCAACAGGCGTTGCAGGTGGTGCGCGCGCTGCGTTACGACCACGACGACTATTTCTGGATCAACGACCTGGGGCCGAAGATGATCATGCATCCGGCCAACCCCAAGCTCGACGGCCAGGACCTGTCTGCCATTCGCGACCCCGACGGCTTTGCCGTGTTCAACGAAATGGTCAGCCTGGCCCGCAGCCAGGGCGCCGGCCCGGTCAATTATCGCTGGCCCAAACCCGGCGCCAGCGAGCCGGTAGCGAAAACCTCTTATATCCAGTTGTTCAAGCCGTGGGGCTGGGTCATCGGCTCGGGCGTGTACATCGATGACGTGCAGGCCGAATTTGCCCGGCAATTGCGCGATGCCTCACTGGCGGGCCTGGGCATCGCCCTGCTGATGGCACTGCTGGTCATGCTGATTGCCCGCAGTATCGCCCGCCCCTTGCAAGAGGCCGTGCAGGCCATGGGCAACATCGCCAGTGGCGAAAGCGACCTGACCCGGCGCCTGGACACCCACGGTCGCGATGAAATCACCCACCTGGGCGAGCACTTCAACCGCTTCAACGGCAAGCTGCAGGGCGTGGTCGGCCAATTGCAGGGCGCCGCCCACGACCTGGCCCGGTCCGCCGGCCACGTCGGTGACAACGCCGGTGCCGCGCAGCAGCACAGTGCCCAGCAGTCACAACAGATGGACCAGGTTGCCACGGCCGTCAACGAAGTGACCTATGCCGTGCAAGACGTGGCCAAGACGGCCGAGCAGGCTGCGGGCGAAATGCGCGCGGCGCAGCAACAGGTGGAGCATGGCCAGCAGGCCATTCACGGCAGCCTCGAACAGATCGATCGCCTGTCGCTGACCATCGATCAGGCAGTCCAGGTGATTCGTGACCTGGCCGGGCACAGCACGCGCATTGGTGGCGTGCTCGACGTGATCCGCTCGATTGCCGAACAAACCAATCTGCTGGCCCTGAACGCGGCCATCGAAGCAGCCCGCGCCGGCGAGCAAGGCCGAGGTTTTGCCGTGGTCGCCGACGAGGTGCGCCTGCTGGCCCAGCGCACGGCCCAGTCCACGGCTGAAATCCACACCATGATCGAGCACCTGCAAGGCCAGTCGGACGCTGCGGTCAGGGCGATCGACACCAGCAGCGAGGCCTCGCGCCAGACTGTCGAGCAGGCCCGTGAGGCCGGTGCCAGCCTGGATGCCATCAGCCAGGCGCTGCATAACCTGACTGCGCTCAATGCGTCCATTGCCAGTGCAACCTTGCAACAGTCGCATGTGGTCGAAGAGATCAACCGCAATGTGCTGGACACTGCGGGCTTGTCCCAGCAAACCGCCGAAGCGGCGCGCCAGTCGAGTGATGCCGGGGCGGCGCTGGGGCGGTTGAGCGAGGAGTTGGAGCAACTGTTGCGGCAGTTCCGCGTATAGAGAGGCCTTGCCCTTGAGGGTGCCGCGTTGTAAGTGCGCTGCACCTACTCCTGGGACAATCGACAAGCTACAATCGCGCCCCTCTTCTCGCCTCGCCAAGGATCGCCGATGTCCGGCCTTGAACTCATCGCCGCCGTACTCGGCGTTACCGCCGTCTGGCTCACCGTCAAGCAGAACGCCTGGTGCTGGCCAATCGGCCTGGTCATGGTACTGATCTATGGCTGGCTGTTCTTCGAGGTAAAACTGTATTCGGGGATGTTGCTGCAGGTGGCCTACGCCATATTGCAGCTGTACGGCTGGTGGCAGTGGAAGCGCCCGGGCCGCTCGCAGGACGCCCGCCAGGTCTCGCGCCTGCAAACCCAGGCGCTCTTCACGGGCCTGGCGGTCGGCGCGCTGCTCAGCGCCGCCCTGGGTGCTGCCATGGCCAACTGGACCGACGCCGCCCTGCCCTGGCTGGACGCCACGCTGACCGGTTTCAGCCTGGTCGCGCAGCTATGGATGGCCCAGAAGCGCCTGCAGTGCTGGGCTTTGTGGGTAGTGGTGGACATCGTCTATGTCGGCCAGTACCTGCATCAGCAGCTGTACTTCACCGCTGGCTTCTTCGCGGTGCTTACCCTGATCGCCGTGCGAGGCTGGCTGGAATGGCGGCGTGACCCGGCACTGGTGCAAGCATGAAGGTGCTGGTGCTGTGCGGGCCGGAATCCAGTGGCAAGAGCTGGCTCAGTGGTGTGCTCCAGGCGCATTTCGGTGGGCGGGTGGTGGCCGAATACGTGCGCCATTTCATCGATCAGGAAGGCCGTGATACCTGTTACGCCGACATCCCCGCTATCGCCCGCGGCCAGCTTGAATGGGAAGACCGCGCCCGCGCGCAAGCTCCAGAGCTGTTGATACTCGACACCCACCTGCTCAGCAACATGCTCTGGAGCCGCGCCCTGTTCGACGACTGCCCGGCCTGGCTGGAACAGGCCTTGCTTGCCCGGCACTACGATCTGCACCTGTTACTGAGCCCGCAAGGGGTGGACTGGGTTGCCGATGGCCAGCGCTGTCACCCTGACCTGGCCGATCGCCAGCGCTTTTTCGACGACAGCCTGCACTGGCTGCAGCACCACCGGCACACTTTTCAGGTGATTGATGGCAATTGGCCGCAACGCCAGTTGCAGGCGCTGCAAACGGTGGCTACGCTGCTTGATAGCGATACGCCAGCCTGCCCGACCGAGTGTTAAGCCCCTGACACACCCAGGTGGGTGATAGTCCCCGCAAATGCGGGGGTTTCCCCCGTTTCGGGGGCAGTGTCAAGTCCGTGAAACACCCTTGCAAAAATCCCTCCAAGCCATGCCCATGCTGGCTCCAGCCCCTTCGGCCTGAATAATCTGTATCAGCCCTGATACAGAAAATGCGAAACACTCCCAGCGTGTTGAGCTAACTCATTGATTCAAAATCAAATTCAAAACACGGCACAGCTTCTGCTCTCTTCTTCGCATCGCTGAATCGGACCAGCACGCCAAAGAAGGAATTGCCGTCGTGGGGATACTTGATAAAGGCGTCCATCGCCTCCTGCTAATCGCATGCGTTGTGGGGTCAGGGTTGACCCAGCCTGCCCAGGCTGAAAACGGGATCATCATCATTACCCGCGATGTGCAGACGCGCAACGCAGTCATCCCGCCGATGATTCCCGACCCCACCCCGACCACCGTCAATGCCAACCCCTCCGCGCAGATCCTCAGACAGACCCACGAACTGAGCGACGGTGACTTCGCCAGCATCAGCAGCGGTGCTGGCATCAGTGCCCTGGTCAATCAACAGACCAACAACCTGGGCGGCAATCTTACCAACCAGACTCAACTGCCCAACCTCGCTGGGGGGCGTGGCTCAGGTTCCGGCAACGGCATCTCGAACATGGTCAATTCAAGCGTCCAGCGCGGCCTGGCCCCGCTGCAAATCTTGACCGGAGGCAAATGAGATGAGGCCTACGCTGCTGCTTCTGGCCACGCTCTGCAGTGCGCCAGCCTTCGCTCAGTCCCCCGTGATCAACAACGCCAGCATCGACAGCTCGGGCAGCCAATACCAGGGCAACCTCACGGTCAATCAGGCTGCCGGCGACCTGCAGCAGCAGGCCAACGCCCGCGCCATCGCCGTGGGGCACGAGGCCAGCGCCACCACCCAGATAAGGCAACGGCTCGGCACCCCTGTCGACCGCGCCATGGATGCCAGCTCAAGCATCCAGGGCGATGCTTTCAGCCAAGGCAGCGGCGCGCTGGGGGTCAACCAGAGCGCCGGGGCTGGCACCCAGCAAGCCAATGCACTGCGCATCAGCCTCAGTACTCAACCGCAAAGCATCGACGACAGCGTCCTCATGCAACAGAACGTGGCGCTGCTCAACAACTCCGATCCAACTGACGCCGCATCCGGCCATCGCCAGGTCACCACCAGTGACCAGGCATTCACCGGTAGCCGTGGGGTGATTCAGGTGAATCAGAGTGCCGGGGTGGGAAACCGAATGGCCAACACCCTGAGCATACGGGTCGCGGACTGACCCAATCAGTTAAGAACAACACTTAACCTAAATAAAGTACGGAGAATCACCATGAAACCCTCGATGGCAATCAAGCCTCTGGTTTTCGCAATTGCTGCGGTCATGGCTGTTGCTGTACAAGCTGATCAGAACGACCGGCGTGGCGGGCACCACAATGGTCACCATAACAACGGGCAACACACTCCCCCTCCTACGAGGATCCCTGTGTACGCCACCGCCAATGCCTTCGACAGCCAAAGCAGCACCGACAACAGGATCACCAACCAAGGTACCGTCAACGAAGCTGAAATGAGCAGCTCGGCCACCGGCGCCAGTGGCAACGTCGGGGTCAACGTGGCAGCCGGTAACGGCAACCAGCAAGACAACGCCGCCGCCATCGCCAACGCAGCGTCCGACTCGAGCCTGGATAACAGCTTCGTGTTCGGCACCGCCGAAGCCACTGCCGACGTCCGTCAGCACAGCGACAACAACCGGGTCGACAACTGGTCTACCCAATCCTCCGCAGTGATGAGCGGATCGGGTGATGGCGCCTCCGGCAACGTCGGCGTCAACATTGCGGGCGGCGACCTCAACCAACAGAAAAACACCATGGCGATCGCCAACACCAACGCGCCATTGGGTAATGCCACCGCCACCGCTTCTGCCGACCAGAACGGCCCAGGCCTGATCGTGAACAACAGCGCCGACCGCACCTACCGTGTCGATACGCTGAGCTTCACCACGTCAGCCAGCGGTTCGAGCTCGCGCGATGGCACGTTCACTTCGAGCGATGACCGAAGCTCGTCCTCAAGCTTCAGTGTGGCAGGTTCGCAAAGCGCAAGCTCCAGCGGCTCCAGTGGCTGGAACTCCAGTGGCTCGAGCAGCTCGAACGCCAGCGGCTCCAATAGCTCCAGTGCAAGCGGGTCCCACAACTCGAGTGCCAGCGGCTCCAATGGCTGGAATGCGAGCGGGTCCAACAGCGGCAGTGCTAGCTCGTCCAGCAGTGCCAGCCTGAACGCTACGCTTGCTGCCGCCGCCGATGCCACTCGCACCGTGACCACCGACGATGGCCGTCGTGAACGTACGCGTACCGACAGCTTCGATGGTTCGCTCAATGCATCGCTCGATGCCTCGATCGACAAATCGCATGAAAGCGCCTACGACTCCTCGTTCGAGAAAGCGTTCGACTCTTCCTACGACAAAACCCGCAGCTCTTCGTACGACAAGTCTCGCGACTCTTCGTACGAGAAGTCGCGCGACCGTTCGTATGAGAAAGCCCACGATTCTTCCTACGCAAACGCTTCGGAGTCTGCGTACGAAAAATCCGGCGAAAAAGCCAAGCAATCCTCGAACGACATTGCCAAGGCCTACAGCGAAAGCAGCTCGTACGACCTGAGCAATACCGTCTCGTTCCAGGTGCTGACCCCAACTGGCTGGGCTAACCCTGTGACCAACACTGCAACCCTGAGCGGTTCGGTGAATGGTGGCAGCGGCAACCTCGGCGTCAACGTGGCCGCAGGTGTGGGCAACCAGCAAAGCAACTCGCTGGCCATCTCCAACACCTCGTTCTGACGGCTGTGCACGCAAGGCCCCCCTCGGGGGGCCTTTCTTCAACAGAACAAGAAGGCATCCGATCATGCGCATTATTGCCCTGGCGTTGCTGCTGTGCCTGGCCAGCGTGAGCGAAGCTGCACAAATGCCACTGTCCGTGCTGCCGGGCGGCGCGGTGGTGTTCAAGCCGATCCAGAGCATTCGCGAGCGCAAGTTCGCCGACCTGGTGCAACAGAAAACCGACTTCAGTTGTGGCGCCGCCGCGCTGGCGACCATCTTGCGCCAGGCCTACTGGCTGGACGTGGACGAACAACACATCATCGAAGGCATGCTGGCGCACGCGGACCAGGACCTGGTGCGTACCCAGGGCTTCTCGATGCTGGACATGAAACGCTACGTGGAAAGCCTGGGCATGCGCGCCCGCGGTTACCGGGTGGCCCCCGAAACCCTGACCAGCATACGTATCCCGGTCGTGGTCCTGATGGACATCCGCGGCTACAAGCACTTCGTGGTCATGCAAAAGGTCGACAAGGGCTGGGTGTACATCGGCGACCCGGTACTGGGCCACAAGCGCTTCAAGGTCGACGACTTCGTCAAAGGCTGGAACGGCATCATCTTCGCCGTGATCGGCCAGGGCTATGACAAGAACAATGTCTTGCTCGACCCGCCTCTGCCACTGACCGCCAAGGGCCGCGTCAACAATTTCGCCCCGGTGCAGGACGCAGAGCTGATGGACTTCGGCTTCATCAAAAGCGACTTCTTCTAACGACTCTTCTAACGATAAGGGAGCATGACGCTCCGGGAGCAATCAATGAAGACTCCACTCTGGCTAGTCGTGGCATGCCTGGCCGCCAGCCTGCCGACCCATGCCGAGACGTTCAAACCCATCGAGCTGAAGGACCATGAACTGGCCAACCTGCGCGGTCGTTATGTGATGCCGGGGCGGATCGTCAGCTTTGGCATTGTCATGACCAGCACTTGGCAAAATGCCAAGGGCGACGTGATCGGCGCATCGTCCACCCTGCAAGTGCAGCAAAACACCATCAAGCCGCAGTTCTACGTGTCGATGATTGACGAGAAAGGCACCGGCGCGGCGCACTCGCAAAGCGCCAGCAGCGCCGCTGGCACCGGCACGGTCACCGGCGGTGGCGGGCTCAACACTACCGAAGGCGTGACCCAGGTCGTGCGCGCAGCGGGCGACAACAACACCGCCTACAACAACGTCGACATCAACGTCACCAAGGCCAACCAGGCGCCCGTGTCGCAGCCACAGGGCCAGGCCCTGACCGCCGGCTCGACCTTGGTCGGCGAAAACGGCGCAGGGGCATTGAGCGTTTCCTCGACCGGCGTGGGTGTGCAACTCAACATCAATGCCGCCAACAACCAGGGCACTAGCGTGCAGCGCCTGGCCCAAGGTGGCCTGATGCAGAACTCGACGTTGCTCGGCAACGGCAACCAGGTCAGCAACCTCACGTCGCTCAATGTCGTCATGCGCGAGAACGTACCCACCGCCGCTTCACTGAACGGTAGCCTCGACCAGCTCAAAGGTCTTCGCACTCTCGGATACTGATCTACGCTCAGTCTCATCAAAAGTAGTCGGAAGGGACGGCAAACCCATGCACCGATCGTTAACGTTCAGAGCTTTTGTCTGTTTGGCTACCTTGGCCCCGGCCACCTCCCTTTACGCAGCAGCAGACCCACAGGTCGAAGCGCTGAAACAAGAACTGATGGCGTTGAAACAGCGCTACGAAGCACAGCAGCAAGCGTTGATGGTGCTTGAACAGCGTGTTCGTCAGGTCGAGGAAGCGCCTGCGGCGCCGCCCCCCAAACGCCTGACCCGCTCCCCGGCCGAAACGGTCAAAGGTGGCCAGACCGTCGCTGCAGGGGCGCCGGGCACCACCGGCAGCTCCTACGGCCAATCACTCAAGGAAGACGCCGAGCCCGCACAGAGTGTGTCCAACCTGTACGACGAGGCCAGCGGCTTCTTTGGTGGCGGCAAGTTCAGCTTCGAAACCGGCGTTACCTACACCCATTACGATACCCGCGCACTGGTGCTCAATGGCTTTCTGGCACTGGATTCGATTTTCCTCGGCAACATCAACCTCGACCGTATCAAGGCCGACAACTGGACCCTGGACATGACCGCCCGCTATAACCTGGCGCAGCGTTGGCAGTTCGACATCAACGTCCCGGTGGTCTACCGCGAATCGACCTACTCATCAGGCGGTGCAGGCGGTGCGGCCCCGGTTACCAGCGACGAAACCGTCACCCGTGACCCGGAAATCGGCGATATCAACGTGGGCGTTGCCTACAAATTCATGGACGAATCAGAAAACTGGCCCGATGCGGTGGCGACACTGCGGATCAAGGCGCCAACCGGCAAGGACCCCTACGGCATCAAGCTGCGCGAGGTGCCAGGCAACGACAACTTGTCGGTACCGGAAAGCCTGCCCACAGGCAACGGCGTCTGGGCGATCACGCCGGGCATCTCGCTGGTCAAGACCTTCGACCCCGCCGTACTTTTCGGCAGCCTGTCCTACACCTACAACATGGAGGACTCGTTCAGCGACATCAGCCCCCAGGTCAACAGCAAGGTGCCGGGTGACGTGAAGCTCGGTGACTCCTGGCAGATCGGCGCCGGTATCGCCTTTGCCTTGAACGAGAAGATGAGCATGTCGTTCTCCTTCTCCGACCAGTTTGCCCGCAAGAGCAAGATCAAGCCAGATGGCGGCGACTGGCAGTCGATCAGCAACAGTGACTACAACGCGGCCAACTTCAACATCGGCATGACCTTTGCTGCCAGTGACAACCTGACCATCGTCCCCAACCTATCCATTGGCCTGACCGACGATGCCCCAGACTTCTCCTTCAGCCTCAAATTCCCCTACTACTTCTGACCTGAACCCACCAGCCGGGCCTGCGCAAGCGCGCCCGCTTTTGGTTACCAGCCTTGTAGTGGCCCGCCTTCCCTGGCCCAGCCTGTTATCATTCAGCACAGATGTATGACGATTTAATGGCTAAAGGGAAGTTTTCTGTGAAGAACCTGTTCGACCACCCACGCACCCGGCTTGTCGCTTTGACGGGCCTGGTGCTGGTGATCCCACTGGGTACGCGCGCCATGCTGGGTTGGTCCAACCCGCTCGGCTATCTGTCCGACCTCGCCCTCGGCAGCCTGCTGGTCTTGCTGCTGCACCGCCGGCCGTGGTGGCTGGCCTTACCGGTGTTGCTGGCCTGGGCCGCACTCTGGGTGGCTTCGGCCGAGCTGGTAAGCGCGGTGGGCAGGTTGCCCACCAGCGCCGACCTCGGTTACCTCGCCGACCCACAATTCATGGAGAATTCCACCGGCGGCGGCCTCGCCCACGGCTGGTTGCCGGGCGTGTTGGCGGTCGGCCTGCTGGCCTGGCTGCTCAGTGTCTGGGGCAGCCGCAGCCAACCTGCCCCTGCCCTGCCGCGCAAGGCCTGGTCAGTCCCGCTGCTGCTGTTTGGTGCGCACTGGGGCAGCCAACACCTGCTGCCCTCCGACGCCGACCAATGGCGGCAATACAACCTCTCCCATCAGTTGCTGTCTGCCGGCGTCGGTAACCTGCAGCGCCAGGTACAGGGCTGGATGGGCCACGAACAGGTGACCACGCCGTTGGCCAGCAGCGGCCTGACCCAGTCCGACCTGCATGGCCAGAAGCTGCTCAAGGCGCCGGGCAGCGCCCGCAACCTGCTGGTGATCACCGTCGAAGGCATACCCGGGGCCTACATTCGCCCCAACCGCCAGGCACTGCACAGCCGTTTCGACGAAGACCTGATGCCAAAGCTCAGCCGCTGGGCCGAGCGTGGCATGAACACCCCGGACTACGTGTTGCATACCCACCAGACCATCCGTGGCCTCTACGCGATGCTCTGCGGTGACTACGACAAACTGGCCAACGGTACGCCCAAGGGTGTCGAACTGCTGACCCAGAACGAACGTAACCAGGCCTGCCTGCCGGCGCAATTGCGCCAGGCCGGGTTCACCACCCACTACCTGCAGGGTGCCGGCCTGCGCTTCATGGCCAAGGACCGCATCATGCCGCACATCGGCTTTGACTCGGTGCATGGCCTGGAATGGTTCCGTAACAAGAACTACCTGGACTTCCCGTGGGGCAAAGACGACCGTGCCTTCTTCGAAGGCGCCCTGGACTACGTCGGCCAGCTTCGAAAACAGGACAAACCCTGGATGCTGACCTTGCTCACCGTCGGCACCCACCAGCCCTATTCGGCACCGGCCGACTACCTTGAGCGCTACGACACGCCCAAGCAGGCTGCGGTCGCCTACCTGGACGACGCGATCGGCGCGTTTCTCGACAACCTCGAACGCCAGGGTGTGCTCAAGGACACCTTGGTGGTGGTGACCTCCGACGAGTCCCACGGCATCGACGGTGTGCGCCTGGCGTCGTCCTGGGGCTTCAACCTCACCCTGGCACCGGAGCAGGCGCAACTGCCGCACATCAAGCGTGGCACCTATGGCCATATCGACCTGACCACCTCCCTGCTCGACTACTTCGCCTTGCCGATCCCGGTCGCGCTGGGCGGGCGCTCGCTGTACCGCGACTACGACTCGGGCCGCGAAATGATCTCCTACACCAACGGCATGCTGCGCTACCACAACGGCCAGGGGGTGTTCACCGAGTGCGACTTCCAGCAGCGTTGCCGGCGCTATGCCAGTGAACGCTTCATCGCCGACCAGGCGCGCTACCTCGGCCCTGGCGACAACATGCTCGGCCAGCAAATCGTAAGCCTGGCCGGGGTACTCGACCAGTCGCTGCTGCAAACGCCGCTCAACCTGCGCTACCAGTTTGGCGGCCCTTCGCCGATCCAGCTGCGCAAGCGCATTCACGATGACTGGGCCGACAACCTGATCGGTGCCCAGTACCTGGAGATGCCCGAGGGCTCGCATACCCGTGTACGGGTCAAGGTACGTTCACTGGACCCGCGACGTGCGGCCTACATCAAGCTCAAGGCCAAGCAACTGGAACAGGACGTGCCATTGGGGCTGCCCGAAGAGATTCGGGTGACGGCGGACCAGCCGCTGGAAATGGAGTTCGGCTTCGACAATCCGATCGAGCGCAAGGCGTTTTCCTTCCATTTGCTGGGCTACGGCGGCGGTGCGGTCGAGGTCAGTGACTTCAGCGTGATTACCGCATTGCCCGGGGAAGACAACGTGCAGGACGAACTGGCCGAAGGGCATATCGCGCATTCGGGCTGACGGCAAGCCCACCGTTCATCGCTCGGCCATCGCTGCCTGTCGATCCGGCCGAGCGCTGCTCGACTAGTGCTGAAACCCTTTCGCGGAGTCAGCGCCATGAGCACGCATGAAAACAGGCATGAGGTGGTATCCCGCAGCCAGTGGCTGGCCGCACGCCGGCAACTGTGGCTGCACGAAAAAGCCTTCACCCATCAACGCGACGCGTTGGCCGCAGCCCGTCGCGCCCTGCCTTGGGTCAAGGTCGAACAACCCTATCGCTTCCAAGGCCCCGAGGGCGAGCTGAGCCTGACTCAGCTGTTCGCGGGCCGCAGCCAATTGCTGCTCTATCACTTCATGTTTGTCGAGGGTTGGGATGAAGGTTGCCCAGGCTGCTCGTTCCTGGCCGACCATTTTGACGGCGCCAACCTGCACCTGGCGCATCACGACGTGTCACTGGTGGCCGTGTCGCGGGCACCCTACGCTGAATTCCAGTCCTTCCGCCAACGCATGGGCTGGCAGTTTCCCTGGTATTCGTCGGCGGGCAGCGGCTTCAACGAGGACTTTGGGGTCAGCGTTGGCAGCGAAGGCCCTCGGCAATACAACTATGAGCCCTACGCCGGCAGTGAAAGCGAGCTGCCAGGGCTGAGCGCGTTTTATCGGGACGATGACGGCAGCGTTTACCACACCTACTCGACCTATGCCCGTGGGTTGGACATTCTGGTCAATACCTACAACTTTCTCGACATCGCGCCATTGGGGCGCAATGAAGCCGGGACCATGGACTGGGTACGGCACCATGATCGCTATGAAGGGCAGCCTGGCACGGCGCATTGCTGTCACGATTGAGTGTTGGGGCCGCAAAGCGGCCCCCTGTATTTTCAGCCCCGCACGCCAAGCATGCCGCGCTCGATGATGAAATCGATCACCGCCTGCAAGCCCTCACCCTTCTTGAGGTTGCTGAAGGTCCAGGGCCGCTGCGGGCGCATGCGCTGGGTATCGCGCTCCATCACTTCCAGCGAAGCGCCGACATACGGCGCGAGGTCGGTCTTGTTGATCACCAGAAAGTCGGACTTGGTAATGCCAGGCCCGCCCTTGCGCGGGATCTTTTCACCCTCGGCAACATCGATCACGTAGATGGTCAGGTCGGCCAGCTCCGGGCTGAACGTGGCACTTAGGTTGTCGCCACCGCTCTCCACGAAGATCACTTCAAGGTTACCGAACTTGCGTGCCAAGGCTTCCACCGCCGCCAGGTTCATCGAGGCATCTTCGCGTATCGCCGTGTGCGGGCAACCACCGGTTTCCACGCCAACAATGCGCTCGGGCTCAAGGGCGCCGGCTTCGGTGAGGATGCGCTGGTCTTCCTTGGTGTAGATATCGTTGGTCACTACGGCGATCTGGTAATGATCGCGCATGGCCTTGCACAGGGCTTCGAGCAGCGCGGTCTTGCCAGAGCCGACCGGGCCGCCGACACCGACGCGCAGGGGTTGTTGATAGCTTTGCATGAAGGCAGTCCTCAGGAGCGGAACAAACGGGTGTATTGGGTTTCATGACGCGATGAAGCGATTGCCAGCAATGGCAGGCCGCCACCGAGCTGGTCATCGCTCAGGGCCAGGGCATGGTCGAGCACAGCAGGCAGCGCTTGGCCAAGGTCGCGGAGCAAGGTTTGCGCCGCCTGCTGGCCGAACGGCACCAGCTTGACCCCGGCCATGACCGCGCCCTCCAGCCAGGCAAAACCAAGGCCCAACGCCAACTGGCGCAGCGGGATCGACCAGTGCGCGCCAAGCCAGGCCATGCCGCCCAGTTGTGTGAGTTCAAGGCTGGCCCGCCAGGCCGGCGCCTGCCCCAGTTGCCAGCCATCGAGCAGGCGCGCCAGCGCCGAACCGCGTTGCTGTTCTTCCAGGCGCAGCTCGGCGGTTTCGCGGTTGGCCAGCAGAAAGCGGCTCCAGTGGCTGAACGCATCGGCATCTGCGCCCTGGCAGGCCTGATACAGGCGCGCCAGCACGGGCCAGTCGATGCAGCCCAGGGTGTCGTGCAGTTGCTCGCGTTGCCAGGCGCTGAAGCTGCCGATATCCCGTACCCAGCCCGCTTCGACCGCCCACTCAAGGCCTTGCGAGTAGGTGAACCCACCCACCGGCAAACCTGGGCTGGCCAGTTGCAGCAGGCGCAGCAGCGCCAGGTCGCTGTCCATCAACCGGCCAGTACCAGTGCGGCGCCGGCCAGCAGGCCACCACCAAAGGCTTTTTGCAGGCCGCTGTGGCGGCGCAACAGGCAACCGACCGCGAACCCGGCCGCCAGCAGCAGGCCACTGACCGCCACAAAGCCCGCACTGAACTGCCAGAACGCGCTGGGCGTGGCCTCTACGCCATGCGCCCAACCGTGGAACAAGGCGAACACCGGCATGGCCAGCGCCAGCAAAAGCTGGCGGCTGGGCAGCAACAGGGCGCCTGCAGCCACCAGCAACGACACGCTGATCATTGCCTCCATGCCCAGCACATCGCCAAACAGATGGCCGCACACCGCGCCCGCGAACATCGCCGCCAGGGTCGCCAAGGGCAACGCCAGGTTGCGTCGGGTCAGCGCGGCGAGCACGCCGGTGCCCAGCAGCATCAGCAGGTGATCGAGGCCGGTCAGCGGGTGCAACAGGCCATCCTGCAAGGGGTTGTTGTCGTGGCCCGGGTGGGCGAAGGCCGGCAGCGCCAGCATCAGCAGAAACAGGGCGAAAGTCTTTTTCATCGGTTGCTCCAGGGCAGTTCAGGAATGGGCAGGCAGGCGCACGAACGGGTGATCGTGGCCATGGCTGTGGCTATGCGGTGCGCTCTGGTAGGCGCCGGCCTCGGGCTCGAACGGCGCCTGCTCGGTGACCACCGTCAGGCCCAGGCCACGCAGCATGTCGTCGAGCACATAGTCGTGCTGGTAGCGCAACAGGCCGGGCTCGATCTGCAGCGGTACATGGCGATTGCCCAGGTGGTAGGCCGCGCGCGCAAGCAAGTGCGGGTCGACGCAACGCACCGTCGAGACCGTCTCGGGCGCGGCCAGCACCCGGATAACCTGGCCGCCGTCGGCATCGGCCAACAGTTCACCGCCGCGCAGCAAGTGGCCGCGCGCGAGCATCAACCCGGCGTCGCGGCCATCGTCCAGGGTCACCCGCAAACGGCTCTTGATGCGGCTGTCCACATCCAGGGTGACGGTGCCGGTAACGGTTTCGGGAAGCGCGCCAAGCGCGGTGATCCGGCGATTAAGGACTATCATCTGTGCTCCTTCAGAACAGGAAGTAACGCTGGGCCAGCGGCAGTTCGCGGGCCGGTTCGCAGACCAGCAGTTCGCCATCGGCACGCACCTGGTAGGTTTGCGCATCGACTTCGATGACCGGCTGCAAGGTGTTGTGGACCATGTCGGCCTTGCGCACGCGCCTGCAGCCATGGGCCACGCCAATCAGGCTGCGCAGGTTCAGCTCCTGGGCCAGGCCGCGATCCATGGCGGCCTGAGACAAAAACGTCATGCGCGTGGCATGGCGCGCCGCCCCCAGGGCGCCGAACATCGGCCGGTAATGCACCGGCTGCGGCGTAGGGATCGAGCCATTGATATCGCCCATCGGCGCGGTGACGATCATCCCGCCCTTGATCACCAACGCGGGCTTGACCGCGAAAAAGGCCGGCGCCCACAGCACCAGGTCGGCCAGCTTGCCCACCTCCACCGACCCCACCTCATGGGCAATGCCGTGGGTCAGCGCCGGGTTGAGGGTGTATTTGGCGATGTAGCGCTTGACCCGGAAGTTGTCGCTGTAGCTGCTGTCGGGGGCCAGTGGCCCACGGCGCAACTTCATCTGGTGGGCTACCTGCCAGGTACGCAGCACCACCTCGCCGACCCGGCCCATGGCCTGCGAGTCGGACGAGGTCATGGCGAAAGCGCCCATGTCGTGGAGGATGTCTTCGGCAGCGATGGTTTCGCGGCGGATGCGCGACTCGGCGAACGCCACATCCTCGGCGATGCTCGGGTCCAGGTGGTGGCAGACCATGAGCATGTCCAGGTGTTCGTCGACCGTGTTGATGGTGTACGGCAAGGTTGGGTTGGTCGAGGACGGCAGCACGTTGGCCTGCCCTGCAGCGCGGATGATGTCCGGCGCATGGCCGCCGCCAGCGCCCTCGGTGTGGAAGGTATGGATGGTGCGGTCACCGATGGCCGCCAGGGTGTCTTCGATGCAACCGGACTCGTTGAGGGTGTCGGTGTGGATCGCCACCTGGATGTCCATCTCCTCGGCCACGCCCAGGCAACAGTCGATGGCCGCCGGGGTCGAGCCCCAGTCCTCGTGCAGCTTCAGGCCCACGGCACCGGCGGCGATCTGCTCGCGTAACGCCTCGGGGCGCGACGCATTGCCTTTGCCCAACAAGCCGATGTTGATCGGCAGGCTGTCGGCCGCCTGGAGCATGCGCGCCAGGTACCACGGCCCGGGCGTGCAGGTGGTGGCATTGGTGCCGGTGGCCGGCCCCGTGCCGCCGCCAATGAAGGTGGTTACGCCGCTGGTGAGTGCCTCCTCCACCTGCTGCGGGCAGATGAAATGGATGTGCGAATCGATACCGCCGGCCGTGACGATCTTGCCTTCAGCAGCAATCACTTCGGTACCCGGGCCAACCGGTACAGTGACACCCGGTTGCACATCGGGGTTGCCGGCCTTGCCTATCGCGGCAATACGCCCGTGCTTGACGCCGATGTCGGCCTTGACGATGCCCCAGTGGTCGATGATCAACGCGTTGGTCAGCACCAGGTCCATGGCCTCAGCCGCCAGCATCTGGCCCTGCCCCATGCCGTCACGGATGACCTTGCCACCGCCAAACTTGACCTCTTCACCATACACCGTGAAGTCCTTCTCGACCTCGACCCAAAGCGCGGTATCGGCCAGGCGCACGCGGTCGCCGACGGTAGGGCCGAACATGTCGGCATAGGCGCGACGGGAAATACGGCTCATACCCTGCCCTCCAGTGCGCCCATCACCTTGCCCTGGAAGCCATACACCTCACGCTTGCCGGCATAGGCCACCAGTTGCACGGTGCGGGCCTGGCCCGGTTCGAAGCGCACGGCGGTGCCGGCCGGGATGTCCAGGCGAAAGCCCAGGGTGGGCGCACGTTCGAACACCAGTGCGTCGTTGACTTCGTAGAAGTGATAGTGCGAGCCGACCTGCACCGGTCGGTCGCCATGGTTGGCCACACGGACGCTCACCGTCGCGCGGCCGCTGTTGAGTTCGATGTCGCCGGCGGCGACCTGGATTTCACCTGGGATCATGCGGGGCTCCTGGCCGGGTTCAGACGATGGGGTCATGCACGGTCACCAGCTTGGTGCCATCCGGGAAGGTCGCCTCGACCTGCACGTCGTGGATCATTTCAGCGATGCCTGGCATGACCTGCTCACGGTTCAGCACTTCGCGGCCCAGGCTCATCAGCTCGGCCACCGTGCGGCCATCACGGGCGCCTTCGAGCACGGCGGCACTGATCAGCGCCACCGCTTCCGGGTAGTTGAGTTTCAGGCCGCGGGCCAGGCGCCGCTCCGCCAGCAGCGCGGCGGTGAACAGCAGCAGTTTGTCTTTCTCTCTCGGGGTCAGCTCCATGGCGCTTCTCTCAGGTAGCCCAGATACGCGGCGGGCAAGCAGGCAGGCCGATAACGGCCGGGCGCAGGACATGCCACAGGCGTTGCAAGGTGTGTTGCAGGTGTTGGTTGTCGTGGTCGAGCAGGCGGATCACCAGCAGCGACCCAAGCAAGGTCGCCCCAGCGGGGTTGTCCAGTTCGTCGAGCAAGGCCCGGACGTGCTCCAGCAGTGCGGGGTCGGCCGGAGTGGCGCAGAAGGTGGCCAGCAGCGGGTGGCCGGCGAGCTTGTCCAGTTGCCCGCCTTCGATGCGCAGCCGTTCGTACAGGCCGGGGTCGTCGGGCATTTCGATGTGCAAGCGGCTGTCGAGGGCGCCGTGATCGAAGCGTTCGTTCATGACCGGGCGGCCCAGGCACAAGGTTTCCCAGGCCAGCAACCGGGCGCCTGGCGCCAGGGTGAAACGGCTGTCGAGGCTGGCGCGGGCACCGGCGAAGAAGATGCTGTCCTGGGGCAACCATTCCAGGGTGCTGTCGGCGCCCAGGTGAAAGCGCTGGGCCAAGCGCGCGGTCGGGCCGATGCTGCGGTAGAACTTGCTGGCGCCAGGCATGGTCAGCAACGCATGGCTGCCAGGCTCAAGGTGGATATCCAGCTCCAGCCGGTCGCCGGCGACGATGCCACCAGGCGGGTGCAGCACATACACATGGCACGGCGCCCCCTCAGGATAGAAAGGCCGCTGCACCAAAAGAGGTCCGAAATGCCGCCGCGCACCAAGGCGGGTCACATCGTCGCGTCGGCTAAAACGCAACTGCAGGTAGGCGCTCCAGCCCGCATCGTCTTGCTGTTGTTCGATCTGCTCCGCGAGCGACATCCTGCGGCCCCTGAAATCCGTGACCTGACGGCCGTTTAGAGGGTCAGGCAGGCGGCACTGAAGCGCTGCCAGCCTGACCACTCGATCAAATTCTCAGGCTGGATATAGCAGGTTGCGGGCCAACTACGCAGGTGAACCAAGATGAAACCGTCAGCGCAGCCGCTCTGGCATCGGGCACACGGGGCTACGGCGCACAAAGCGGGGGCGCGCGCAGGCCCTGTTTCGGTGCCCGGCCAGCGGTTTCAGTAGTCGAAGCGGTCTACGGCCCGCCGGCGTTCGTTGTCATCGCGGCGGTCGTAACTGGCGGTGGTCTGGATATTGGCATGGTGCGCGAGCTTCTGGGCAATCGACAGGTCGTGCTCTTCGATCACCCGGGTGATGAACGCACGGCGAAAATCATGAGGCATGATCTTCACGCCAACCTGCGCACCCCGCTGGCGGGCAATGTAATAGATCGCATGCTTGGTGATGCGTGCGCGGGTAATGTGATTGCCGCGGCGAATGCGGTTGAACAGAAATGGGTCGTCGGGTGCGCCCTCCGGCAAGTCATCACGGCGCAGGTCCAGCCACGCCTGCAGCTTTTCGAACGCCCAAGGTGGCGCGTACTTGATCAACTGCCGGTTGCCCTTGCCCAGCACCTGCAGGCTGCGGGCTTCGAAGTCTACCTGGCTCAGGTCGATGTCCACCGACTCCGACTTGCGCATACCGGTGCCATACAGCAAGGCGATGATCGCCGCGTCGCGCACGCCTTGCGGCCGGGGATCGGCGGCGCAGACCTCCATCAACTCGCGGATCAAGCTTCGGCGCAGGTTGCGCCCCGGTGGCAGGCGGCTGCCGGTGGCGGGCTTGACCTCGCGGATCCTCAGCAACTGTTCGTGGTCGATCAGGCCCTGGCGCCACGCCTCGTTCATCACCCCGCGTATTGCATTCACATACAGCGACGAACTGTTGGGGGCATAGCCATCTTCACGCAACGCAGCCACCAGGGCGATCACGTGGCCAGGGTCGAGCCGGTGCCACGGCACATCGACGATATTGCAGTCGGCAAAGCCCAGCCGGTCAGCGGCGTCCTGAAGGATGTAGCGCATGGTTTGCTGGCTGGAGGGGGCCAGGCGGGCCATGTACTGCAGCAGGGGGTTTTTCGAGAAGTCGGTCACAACGTGAATCCTGTAGCGACGCTTGGACCGGTACGGGGACAGGCACAGCGCTAAGCGAGTCGGTGCATGGCCATCACCTTGATATTCAAGGAGATGTGCGAAGGTTCGGGGCGTGATCTTACCCCAATTGACAGCCGCTGAATGAAAGAAGGACTGCCGGCTAGTGTGGTGTTTCATTGGCACTTCTGAAACACCACACTAGTTAATAGCCGTCTGCCACCATCCGGGAAACATCTGCTGCACCCGCGCCTCGGCGAAGCGTTCGTCGATAAGCACCAGCACGCCTTGGTCCTGATCCCCGCGTATGACCCTGCCCGCCGCCTGAATGACCTTGCGCACGCCTGGGTACAGATAGGCATAGTCAAAACCGGCGCCAAACTGGCGCCCCAGGCGCTGCTTGAACTGTTCGTTGACGGGGTTGACCTGGGGCAGGCCGAGTGTGGCGACAAACGCCCCGATCAACCGTGTGCCGGGTAAATCCACCCCTTCCCCAAACGCCCCGCCCAGCACCGCAAAGCCAACGCCGCAGCCGTCCAGCACAAAACGATCGAGAAATGCCTGACGCGCCGCTTCGTCCATGCCCGCCGCTTGGGCCCAGTGGGGAATGTGGCCGTAACGCTCAGCCAACAAAGCGACCACTTGTTGCAAGTATTCGAAGCTGCTGAAAAACGCCAGGTAGTTGCCGGGCTTGCGCTGATACTGCTCGGCGATCAGTTCGACAATCGGTGCCAGCGAGGCGTGGCGCTCACGATAACGGGTCGACACCTGGCTGGCGATGCGCACTTCGAGCTGCTCGGCGCGGAACGGCGCCGCCACTTCCAGCCAGGCCGTGTCGGCCGGCATGCCGAGCAGGTCACTGTAGAAATGCCGTGGACTCAGCGTGGCGGAAAACAGCGTTACGCTGCGCGCCGCCTGCATGCGAGGCGCCAACAGCCGCGCCGGGGTGATATTGCGCAGACACAGGGTCGCCAGCCGCCGCTTGCGCAGGCTGTCGCGCACGGTGATGTCGAAGATGAAATGCTCGTCGAACAGTTCAGCGACCCGACTGAATTGCAACGCCTGGTAGAAAAACTGCAGCACCTGCGCATCCACCTCGGCAGGTGCCTGATTCAAGCGCTCCTGAATCAGCCCGATGCATTGCTGCAAGGCACGCAAGAAGGCATCCGGCAACTGCTCGCTGGCCTGATACGGCGCCCGCTGCTCTTTGTACAACGCGTTCCACTGCCGGTTGAGGCGGTCCAGCGCACTGCTCAACCCTTGTGGCTTGCTCTGGCGCAAGGCAAGCAACTGGCCTTGATCCACGCTCGCGCTGTACATGCCGCGACCGCGCTCGACCAGGTTGTGCGCTTCGTCCACCAGCACCGCCACCCGCCATTGGTTGGCCTGGGCCAGGCTGAACAGCAAGGCATGGGCATCGAAGTAATAGTTGTAATCGGCCACCACCAGGTCCACCCAGCGGGCCATTTCCTGGCCTAAGTAGTACGGGCATACCTGATGCGCCAAGGCCACTTCGCGCAGCTGGGCACGGTCCAGCAAGGGCAACCCTGCCGCCGCCTCGCGGGCAGCGGGCAGGCGGTCGTAGAAACCCTGCGCCAAGGGGCAGGACTCGCCATGGCAGGCCTTGTCGGGGTGCTCGCAGGCCTTGTCACGGGCAATCAGCTCCAGGGTGCGCAAGGCCGGTTGCGGTGTGGCATCGGTAATCTGGCGCATGGCATCGAGGGCCAGCGCCCGGCCCGGTGTCTTGGCGGTGAGGAAGAACACTTTGTCGAGTTGCTGCGGCACCATCGCCTTGAGCAACGGGAACAAGGTACCCAGCGTCTTGCCGATGCCGGTACTGGCCTGCGCCATCAGGCAGCGGCCTGTGCTCACCGCCTTGTACAGGGTCTCGGCCAACTGGCGCTGGCCCTGGCGGAACTGTGCATAGGGGAAGCCCAGGGCCTGCAGACCGCGGTCGCGCTCGGCCAGGCGCTGTTGCTGATGCTCGGCCCAGCGCAGAAAGCGCCGGCACTGGGTCTCGAAGAAGGCTTGCAGCTCGGCAGCACTGTGGTGCTCGCTGATCAGCGTCTGGCCGTCACTGTCCACGTCCAGGTACACCAAAGCCACATCGATGGCCGGCAATTGCCGCGCCTGGCACATCAGCCAGGCATAGACCTTGGCCTGCGCCCAGTGTAGCTGACGATGGTTGGCCGGCTGGCGCGCGAGGTCGCCGCGGTAGGTCTTGATCTCTTCCAGGCGATTGCAGCTGGGGTCGTAACCGTCGGCGCGGCCTCGCACCCTGAGGCTTTCGAACTGGCCTTCGAGGGCAACTTCCGACTCATAGTCGGCGGCGCGCCGCGCCACCACCCGCCGATGCCCTTCCATACCCTCCTGGGCGGTGGGCGATGGGGTAAAGCGCAGGTCCAGGTCGCCGACCTTGGCACTGAACTCGCACAAGGCGCGCACGGCTACGCTGTAGCTCACGCCGCCTCGCTCCAGCGCACATGGCACACCGCAACGGGCAGGCCCTGCGCACGGCAGAACTCCAGCCAGCGTAACTGGTTGTCTTGCAGGCGGTCGCCCGGCCCCTTGACCTCGACCATGCGATAACCACCCTGGTCGGGCCAGAACTGGATCAGGTCGGGCATGCCGGCGCGGTTGTTGCGGATGTCCTGCAACAGCCGCAGGAAGCATTGCTTCAGATGGGCGGGCGGCAGGCAGGCCAGCGCCTGTTCAAGCAAGGTTTCGCTGAGCATGGGCCAGAACACGAACGGCGACTGCAGGCCTTGCTTGGCGGCATAGCAGTCGAGAATGGCCTGCCGATGGCTGCCATCGTCCAACCGCCCCAGGCAACGCTCGAACTGGGCACTGCGCCGTTGCTGGAAGTCGCTGTCGTGCAAGTCCTGGGGGGCGGCCTGAAACGGGTTGAAGAACGCGCCCGGTACCGGCGCGAAAATCGCTTCCCAGCACAACAGGCCGAACAGGCTGTTGAACAACGTGTTTTCCACGTAATGAACCTGCCCTCCGGCCTCGGCCAAGTGTTGGCGCACGGCCTCCTCGACGCCCAAGGCGGCGTGCTCGCGGGGCAGCTCCAGTTCGATCAGTTGCAGTTGCGCTGCGCGCTGGCGCCGTTGCGGCGGCCCGCCGAGCTTGCGCGCCAGGCGCGGCAGCATGCGTTCGAGCGCCTGCACCTCCAGCGCGTTGGCCGGGGCCGCAGCCAGTTGCAGGGCAAGCGCATGTGCCTGTGGCCACTGTTCGCTGCGCTCCAGCACGCGTACCTGGCGGATACGCGCCTGGGCATGGCTGCACTGGCCATACACGGCCATGGCTTGGTCCCAGTCACCCTGGCGTTCGCATTGCTGGCCCAGGGCGAACAGCAGGCGGGCATGGCGCCGGGCCAACCACGGGTTGTCACTGTGCAGCCCTGTCATCGCGCCGAGGATCGACAGCGGCTCGTCACCTTGCTCCAGCCGCTCGGCGCACTGGTGCAAAGCCATGGCCAGGTCGACCTCGGCGCGATGGCGCAGGGCCCGCGAATCGCTGCTGAAAGGCACGCGCTCGTAGCGCAACAGGCCAAGGTCGGCGAGCACGAAGTCCGACCAGTCCTGGTACAGGTTGCCGAAGAACAACAGGCGCATGCGGTCACACAACGGTTGCAGGCACCACTGGAAGATGCGCACGTCGCTGTCGGCAAACCACTGCGTCAACGGCCGGGGCGCGAGCCCCAGGGGTTGCAGCTGTGCGAGCAGGTCGTGCTTGGCGGCCCGTGGGCGGCTCAACTGCCCGGCGAAGCACTGCGCCAGCTCGTCCTTGCGCAGCATGGTGAACAGCTGTTCCAGCGCCAATTGTGCAGGCTCCCGCACCCATCCCAAGGCCTGCAGCGGCTGCAAGGCCTGCTCGGTATCGCCGACTTCGGCGTACACAAGCTTGTCACTGCGAAACAGCTCGCCCTTGCGCATAACCATACGCACCATCAGGGCCTGGGCGCGGCTGTCCAATTGGGCAAAGGCCTGGATGAACGCCAGCTCCTGCTCGTCGAGCAGGTCGTCATAGCGCTGTTCGACCCATGACAGCACCTGGCGGAAGTTGTGCAGGTAATAGAACGGGTCGTCGACGGAATGGGCAATCACGGGGCGAGGTCGGGCAGTGGAGAAAGGATACTGGTTATACATACAGATAGACGGACCTGGCAATAGCCGTAGGTCCGTTCTGTTGTATGGGGGGCGGGCTTGCGTCGCGAAAGGCCGCCCCACAGGGATCTGCGCACACCGGATCGATTACTCGGTCACACCTGCCAGTGTCCCCGACTCGACCTTGGCACTGCCGATCGGCGCCTTCAGCAGCAGGAAGTAAGCCACCGCCGAGCACAGCGCCACGATCGCGCTGATCATGAACGCCGTGTTGAACGAGCCCGAGTACTGAATGCTGAAGCCGGTGACGATCGGTGCCACGGAGCCTGCAATGTAGCCGCCGAAGTTCTGGATCGAGCCGAAGGACGCCACCCGCGGGCTGTCGACGATGGTGTTGACGATCATCCAGGCGGTGGCACTGGCCATGTTGATGCTGAACAGCGCCAGGCACAGCAGGATCACGCAGCCGGTCAGGCCGCTGACGTAGGACAACGGCAGGGTGAACAGCGCGGCCAGCACCAGGCCGGTGATGACGCTGAACTTGCGGCTGCCAAGGATGCTCATGCCCCGCTTGACCAGCAGGTCGCAGAAGCGCCCGGCTACGATCGTGCCCGCCGCACCGAAGCCATAGGCCAGCGACACCACCCAGGCAGTCTTGTACAGGTCCAGCCCGTGCTCACGTTCGAAGTAACCGGGCAACCAGGTCAGGTGCAGCCAGAGCATGTAGATCACGCCCATGAAGCCCAGTACCGCCCCCCAGGTGCTGCGGTGATTGAACAGGTCGAGCCAGCCCGCGAAGTACGAAGGCTTCGCCGCCTGCGGGATGGCCGTGGCTGGCGATTGCTTGTGCGCGCTCGGCAGCGGTTTGCCTTCGGCGGCGAGCTCGGCCAGGTACTGCGCCTTGCTCTTGTAGAAGGTCAGCCAGCACAGCGCCAGCACCACGCCGATCAGGCCGGTAATGATGAACATGCCACGCCAGCCGAAATTGACCATGAACAGGGTCAGCAAGGGCGGCGCCAGGCATGGGCCCAGGCAGGTCGAGGACCAGACGATGCCAGTCGGGGTACCGCGTTCATTGGCATCGAACCATTCGGACAAGGCCTTGGCCGCCGACGGGAACATCGGCGCCTCGCCAATCCCCAGCAACACACGCAGGCCCATGAAGCCGGCAAAGCTGTTGACCATGCCGAAAGTGGCCTGGGCCACCGACCAGGCCAGCAACGAGGCGCCCAGGGCGATCTTGCTGCCCAGGCGGTCGATGATCATGCCCATCGGCAACTGGGCAAAGGCGTAGGCGATGGAGAACGCCGACAACAGAATGCCCATCTGCGAGGGGCTGATCATCATGTCTTTCTGGATCGAGGTGTTGGCGATCGACAGCGCGCTGCGGTCCAGGTAGTTGACGATGCCGATCAACAGCAGGAACACGACGGTGAGGCGCTGATACTTCTTCATAGGGTTCATTGGGTGGCCTTTATTATTATTGTTGCAGCGCCTTCAGCGCCTTGGCGGTCCATCTATCCTGTTACGTTCATCCCTGGGGCACGGCAGCCGTCAAGGCTGGCGTGCCGTCACCGCTGCTTCGAGCAGGCCGCGCCGGCTCAGGCTGTCGATCAGCGCGCGCAGGCCGAAGCCCCATTGCGGCGCCTGGTCGCTGGTGGTCACACGGTTGCACAAGGTACCCAGTTGCGCGTTGCTGATGGCTACCAGGTCGCCTGGCTTGTGGGTGAAGCCGTTGCCGGGCTGGTCGCGGTCCTGCTTGGGGGCGAACAGAGTACCGAGAAACAGCACCAGCCCGTCGGGGTACTGGTGGTTTTCGTTGAGGGTCTGCTGCACCAGGTCTTGCGGGTCACGGCTGATCTGGCGCATGGAGCTGCGGCCAGAAAGAATGAAGCCGTCCTGGCCTTCGACACGCAAGTCCACTTCGGCGTTACGCACATCGTCCAGGCCAAAGCTTTCATCGAACAGGCGCAGCAATGGCCCCAGCGAGGTGGAGGCGTTGTTGTCCTTGGCCTTGGACAGCAGCAAGGCACTGCGTCCCTCGAAGTCGCGCAGGTTGACATCGTTACCCAGCATGGCGCCCTTGATGCTGCCGTCGCTCGATACCGCCAGCACCACTTCCGGCTCCGGGTTGTTCCAGCTGGACTTGGGATGGATGCCGATGTCGGCGCCATGCCCGACCGCCGACAGCGGCTGCGCCTTGGTGAACACTTCGGCGTCCGGGCCAATGCCCACTTCCAGGTATTGCGACCACAGGCCCTGCTCCACCAGCACCTTGCGCAGCGCTTCGGCCTGGGCAGAACCCGGGATGATCTGCGAGAGGTCCGCACCGATGCGGCTGGCCAGGGTGTCGCGGATGGCATCGGCCTTGGCCGGGTCGCCCTTGGCCTGCTCTTCCACCACCCGCTCCAGCAGGCTGGCGGCAAAGGTCACACCGGCGGCCTTGACCGCTTGCAGGTCGATCGGCGCCAGCAGCCAGGGCAAACGTGCGTCACGCTGGCTGGGGTCGCTGTTGCGCAGCAACGCCGGCAGAGCGATCAACGCCTCGGGCAACGGCAGCGCGCGCAGATAAGCAACCGGGTCGGCCACTTCGAGCAAGGCCGAAACGGTCGCTACATGGGCGCTGATATCGTGCACGGCGCCCGCTTTGACCAGCACCACGGCGGGGCCCTGATCGGGCAGCCAGACCCGGCCGACCCAGGTGCCGCTGTCGAACACGGCGATGTCGTGGCTTAGTTGCAGCGGTGGCGTGGCATTCGATTGGTCGGTCATGTGGGTACCCTTGTTGTCATTGTCATTCATTGAGCCAGCGCCTGCGAAAGTGGCGCCAGTTGCAACTGCCCAGCCAACTGGTCGAGGTCATCGAGCACGTGCGCCGACAGGCTCACCCCCTCCTCCAGCGCGTGTCGGCGCAAGGCCAGGCCGGCCTGGCCTGGCAGGCGTACCGGGCGTTCGGGGTCTACCGGGCGGCTGGCGAGGACCAATTGGCCGAGGAAGCTGGTTTCGTCGGTGAATGCTTGCAGGCCGCCGAAAAAGCGCGGGTCGATGACCACGGCGGTGGCCGACGCGCCCCACTGGTCCGGGGCGTCCTTGCGACCATGGCCAGCCAGCCCCGAGGTCAGCGCCTCGACCAGAATCGCCAAGGCAAAGCCCTTGTGACCAAAGGCCTGGCCGCCCAGCGGCAGGATGCTGCCCTGCGGCTGGCTGAAGAAGTCGCGCGGGTCATCGCTCAGTTGGCCGTCGTTGCTCATCAGCACCGGGTGCGGCAGCTTGCTGCCGGCATCACGGCACTGGCCGACCAGGCCCAGGGTCACGGTGGACATGCTCACATCCAGCAGGATCGGCTCGCCCTGGGTCGGTATGCCGGCGGCAATCGGGTTGGGCGTGAACACCGGGTCGACCCCGCCATGGGCACAGACCAGCCCCACCGACGGGTCCGACGAATACACCAGGGCCACCAGGCCACGGTCGGTGTAGGGTTTCAGGTACGCTGCCAGGCAGCCGATGTGCGCGGCCCGGCGCACCACAGCAATGCCGATGCCCTGTGCACTGGCCCCTGTGGCCGCGCAGTCGAGTGCGCGGCTGACGCAGTACGGGCCGAGCAGGTAATGGCCGTCGAACAGGCTGGAGACCCCGCTGTCCGACACCTGCTCCAGCGCCTGGGCTTGCGCCTTGACCTGCCCGCTGAGCATACCGCCGATATAGCGGCTGACCAGGTTCAGGCCATGGGTGCGATGGCCCAGCACTTCGCCTTCGAGCAGCACCTGGGTCACCACTTGGGCGACCTCGGCATCGGCACCTGCTTTTTCGAACAGTTGCTCGACGAAAGCAGTGATTACCTGCACGTCGTAGCGTCTGGTTTGAGTCATGCCTGGCACTCCACGATCAGTTCAGGGCCGCGCGGCTTGGCTTGCCATCGACCAGGCGCTGTATGCCCAGCGTGTTGGCGTTCTGCAAGGCGGCGGGCAGCAAGGCATCCGGCACGTTCTGGTAGCACACCGGGCGCAGGAAGCGGTCGATGGCCAGGGTGCCGACCGAGGTGCCACGGGCGTCCGAAGTGGCCGGATACGGGCCACCGTGCACCATCGCATCGCACACTTCGACCCCGGTGGGGTAGCCGTTGAGCAGAACGCGACCGACTTTCTCTTCCAACGCACCGAGCAGATGGCCGTAGCCCGCGAGGTCCGCATCGTCCGCCAGCAGCGTGGCGGTCAATTGCCCGCGCAAGGCCGCGACCGCACGCAGCAGCTCGGCGTCGTCGGCTACCTGAACCACTACCGTGCAAGGGCCGAACACTTCTTCCTGAAGCAGCTCGTCCTGCTCCAGCAGCAGGCTGACATCGGCCTCGAACAGGTGCGGCTGGGCCTGATTACCCTGTTGCGCCAGGCCACTCAACCGCTTCACCCCCGGGTGGGCAGCCAAGGCCTGCAGGCCTTTGCCGTAGCTGTTCAAGGTGCCGGCGTTGAGCATGGTCTGTGGCGCTTGGTCAGCCATGTGCCCGGCCAACTGCTCGATGAAAGCATTGAACGCCGGTGAGCGAATGCCCAGGACCAAGCCCGGGTTGGTGCAGAACTGGCCACAGCCCTGCACCACCGAAGCGGTGAGTTCCTTGGCCAGTTGCGCGCCGCGGTTGGCCAAGGCCTGAGGCAGTACCAGCACCGGGTTGATACTCGACATTTCGGCGAATACCGGTATCGGCTGTGGCCTTGCCGCCGCCATGTCGCACAGCGCACGCCCGCCCTTGAGCGAACCGGTGAAGCCCACTGCCTGGATGCCAGGGTGCTTGACCAGTGCCTCGCCAACGCCGCCACCGAAGATCATGTTGAACACACCGGCCGGCATGCCGGTGCGTTCAGCGGCCCGGATCACGGCCTCGGCGACCCGCTCGGCGGTGGCCATATGGCCGCTGTGGGCCTTGAAAACGACCGGGCAACCGGCCGCCAGGGCCGCTGCGGTGTCACCCCCCGCCGTGGAGAACGCCAGGGGGAAGTTGCTAGCCCCAAATACCGCCACCGGGCCTACGCCAATGCGGTACTGGCGCAAATCAGGCCGTGGCAGAGGCGTACGGGCAGGCAGTGCCTGGTCGATGCGGGCGCCATAGAAGTCACCCCGGCGCAGCACCTGGGCGAACAGGCGCATCTGCCCGCTGGTACGGCCGCGCTCGCCGAGGATACGGGCCGTTGGCAGGGCCGTTTCCTGGCAGGTCAAAGCGATGAAGTCTTCGCCGAGGGCGTCGAGTTCATCGGCAATGGCCTCCAGGAACTCGGCGCGGCGCACGGATGCCAGGTTGCGAAACAGCGGGAAGGCCGCAGAGGCAGCATTCACGGCGTTGTCGACCTCGGCCAGGGTAGCCTGGTGGAAAGCGACCGGCAGGCGTTCACCGGTGTGGGCATCGACGCTGTAGACCAGGGTCTGGCCCTGAGCGCTACGCTGGCCGGCAATGAAGTTGTATCCGCTAACGTGCATAGGGGTTGCCTCAAAAATCAGGAATGGGCTGTCGATCAGGTCACGGCGCCGATCTGCCAGGGCACGAACTCGTTCTGCCCGTAGCCGTGCTGTTCGCTTTTGCTGCGCGCGCCGGACGCGATGCGCAGCATCTGTTCGAAGATGTACGCGCCGCGCTCTTCGATGCTGGTGGAGCCATCGGCGATGCCACCGCAGTTGACGTCCATGTCTTCTTCCTGGTGCTCGAACACCCGGTTGTTGGTCGCCAGCTTGATGGACGGTGCCGGCGCGCAGCCGTAGGCCGAGCCGCGGCCGGTGGTGAAGGCGATCAGGTTGGCGCCGCCGGCAACTTGGCCAGTGGCCGAGACCGGGTCGTAGCCCGGCGTGTCCATGAACACCAGGCCCTGGGCCCGCACCGCTTCTGCGTACTGGTAGACATCGACCAGGTTGCTGGAACCGGCCTTGGCCACCGCGCCCAGCGACTTCTCGAGGATGGTGGTGAGGCCACCGGCCTTGTTGCCGGCCGAAGGGTTGTTGTTCAGTTCGGCATTCATGCGCTGGCAGTAGTCTTCCCACCAGTGGATACGGGCGACCAGCTTCTCGCCCACCTCACGGCTGACCGCGCGACGGGTCAGCAGGTGCTCGGCGCCATAGATTTCAGGTGTTTCGGAAAGGATCGCCGTACCACCGGCGGCCACCAGGCGGTCGACGGCATTGCCCAACGCCGGGTTGGCGGTGATCCCCGAGTAGCCATCGGACCCACCACATTGCAGGCCGACGATCAGGTGGCGCGCACTGACCGGCTCGCGCTGCACCTGGTTGGCCTCGGCCAGCAGCCCCTTGACCTGCTCGATGCCGGCGGCGATGGTCTTCGAGGTGCCACCGATGCCTTGGATGGTAAAGGCGCGCAACTGGGTGCTGGTGGTCAGCCCCTGGGTTTCGAGCAGGCTTTCGATCTGGTTGGTTTCACAGCCAAGGCCGATGATCAGCACGGCAGCGAAATTGGCGTGTACGGCGTAACCCGCCAAGGTGCGACGCAACAAGCCCAGCGCCTCGCCAGAGGGGTCGACCGCGCAGCCGGCGCCGTGGGTCAATGCCACCACGCCATCGATATTGGGGTAGTCGGCCAAGGCTGCGGGGTGAATGTCGCGGCGAAAGTGGTCGGCTACGGCCCGTGCCACGGTCGCCGAGCAGTTCACCGAGGTGAGAATGCCAATGTAGTTGCGGGTGGCCACCCGCCCATCGGCACGCACGATGCCCTCGAACACCGCCTCGCGGCTCGGCGTGCTGCGGGCATCGACGCCAAAGGCGTAGTCACGGGCGAAATCGCCCATCTGCACGTTGTGGACGTGTACATGGTCGCCAGCGTCGATGGGCTGGGACGCAAAACCGATGATCTGGCCATAGCGGCGCAGGGGCTGGCCCTGCTCCACACGCTGCGTGGCCACTTTGTGCCCCGAGGGGATCGCCTGGCGCACGGTGATCGCCTCGGCGTCCAGGTGCAGGCCTTCAGGCAAGGCTTGGCGGGCGATTAGGACGTTGTCCAGCGGGTTGAGGCGGATGACGGCAAGGTCACCGGATCGGGCAATCAGTTGCATGGGACCTCTCAGGGCGGTGCGGCTGACTTCTTGTTATGGCGACGCCCGTTCGATGCCGGGCGAATCTGCGACCACTGTAAGAAGCCTTGCGCAACATTCCCAATGAGATGATCCGATCACGCGATAACTCTGGGTTATCGATACTGCCTGTCAGCGGTGATTTATCAATCGCTTGGCGCCCCTGGCGCGTCACGCCGTTGCTGCGCGAAGTCGAGCAGAATGTCGACGAACTCCCGGGCCGACGGGGTCAGCGGCTCGTCCTTGCGGGTGACGATGCCGTATTCCAGTGCCGGCAAGTGCAAGGGGCTTTGCAACTCCTTGAACTGGCCGCTGTTCAGTTGCGCGGCGACCATTGACCTGGGCAGCATGGCGATCATCGGGCCGGACTGCAGCAACTGCAGGAACATCGGCATCGAAATGGTCTCGACGCTGTCCGCCGGCGTGGCAATGCCGGCAACCCTGAACGCGTGCTCCAGGCGGTTGCGGATCGGCGTACCCACGGGGTACAGCACCCATGGCCAGTCACCCAGGGCCTCCAACGGGGTGCTGGCAAGGGCATTGAGCGGGTGGCGGCTGTTGACCACCAGGCTGAAGGGCTCGGGCTCCAGGGGCTGATAATCGAACAACTGGCTGAAGCGCTCTTCGGTGAAGCGGCCGATCATGATATCGAGCTTGTTCTGCTCCAGCATGGCCAGCAGATGGTCACTGGAGTGCTCCACCACCTCGATCGACAGCAACGGGCTGCGCGCCTTGATGGCGGCAATCGCCTGGGGCAGCACCACGGGGGTAGCCGCGAAAATACCGCCAACCCGGATAAACCCATGCCCGCCTTTGCGCAGCCGGTTGACCTGGTCGACGAACTGCTGCGAGTCGGCCAGCACCCCCTGGGCGTAGCGCACCACGTACTCGCCAAGCTCGGTAGGCGGCATGCTGCGTGGCAGGCGCTCGAACAAAGCAAAGCCGAACTGCTCTTCCAGGTCCCGCAGCATCTTGCTCAGGGCAGGTTGGCTGAGGTTCATGCGGGTGGCGGTGGCGTGCATGTTGCGAGTACGTGCCAGGGTGTCGATCAGCACCAGGTGCTTGAAGCGGACCCAGTTGCAGAAGCTGGAATGGGTAATGTCCGACGGCATCAGAGGGCAACCTCGAAAAGGTGTGAAGGCATGGCTATTGCGCCCGCAGGTACTGCAGCAAGCGGTCCAGGGCCACGGAATTGGGCCGCGAGCGCAGGGTCAGCAAGCCCAGGTTGGCCATGGTGATCGGCAGCTCCACCGGCAGGATGGCGACCATGCCGTAGCGCGCATAGTGCTGGGCCACATCGTTGGGCACCACGGCAATCATTTCGGAGGCTTCGAGCATGGCGGTGGTGGCCAGGATCGAGGCGGTTTCGACGATGTCCAGCGACTGCACCATGCCGCCCGCCTGCAAGGCGCTCTCGACCCGCCGGCGCATGGGGCTGCCGATGGGGTGCAGGATCCAGGTCAGGGCCACCAGGTCTGCCAGCTGCAATGCCTTGGCGTTGGCCAACGGGTGCCCGGCGCGGGCGATCACGCGCATCTGCTCACCCCCTTCGAACAGTTCGATGTTCAGGTCCTGGCTGTCGCTCTGGTCTGGCAGGCGCCCGACCACCATGTCGAAATCACCGCGCAACAGCGCCGGCAGCAAGGTGTCGCTGGTCCCGACTTCAAGGGAGATCCGCACCTTGGGGTGGTCGCGCTTGTAGGCCAGCACCGCCTTGGTCAGCAGGCCGGGCACCGGCCCCATGACACTGCCCACCCGGACCAGGCCCGAGGCACCGCGGGCCAGCTCGGCGATCTGTGCCTGGGCATGCTCGAACTCGTGCAGCGCGTTCTGCGCATAGCGAATCATCACCTCGCCATACAGCGTCGGCTGCATGCCGCGCGGCAGGCGCTCGAACAGGCGCACGCCCAGGCGTTCTTCCAGTTGCTGCAACAGCAGGCTGGCCGCCGGTTGCGTGGTGTGCATGGCCGCAGCGGCGCGGCGCAGGTTGCCAAATTCGCCCAGCGCGTTGAGCAAGGTGATCTGGCGGCTGGAAATCTTCAATGTGCCGAGCGATGGCGTCAGCGGCGGCGTGTCCGGGGGCATCTGAGACATATCAATTTCGATATCCCTACTTAGGAATTGGCGATTATGCCTGTATCGCTCGACAACCTACAGTCAGGTCTCCCACTGCCCGACCAGAACAAGAGTCCGCCATGAGCATACGCATTACCCACCTGAGCGTTCGTGACATCCGCTTCCCGACGTCGCTGTCGCTGGACGGCTCCGACGCCATGAACAGCGCCCCTGACTACTCGGCCGCCTACGTCGTGCTGCACACCGACGCCGCTGCCCTGGAAGGCCACGGCCTGACCTTCACCATCGGCCGTGGCAACGAGATCTGCGCGGCGGCGGTGCAGTCGCTGGCACCGATGATCGTTGGCCAGACCCTGGAAGACATCACCGCCGACATGGGCGCGTTCTGGCACCGCTTCACCGTCGGCGACAGCCAGCTGCGCTGGCTGGGCCCGGAAAAAGGCGTGATCCACCTGGCCACGGCGGCCATCATCAACGCCATTTGGGACCTGTGGGCCAAGCACGAAGGCAAACCGGTGTGGAAGCTGCTGGCCGACATGACCCCTGAGCAACTGGTACGTTGCCTGGACTTCAGCTACGTGACCGACGTGCTGACCCCCGAAGAGGCCATCGCCCTGCTCCGCCGCCAGGCGCCAGGCAAGGCCCAGCGCGAAGCGCAAATGCTGCGCGAAGGCTACCCCGGCTACACCACCGCACCCGGCTGGCTCGGCTACAGCGAAGAGAAGATGCGCCAACTGGCACGTGAGGCGGTGGCAGAGGGCTGGACCCACATCAAGCAAAAAATCGGCGCTGACCTTGAGGAAGACATCCGCCGCGCCAGCATCCTGCGCGACGAAATTGGCTGGGAACGCACCCTGATGATGGACGCCAACCAGGTCTGGAGCGTCGATGAGTCGGTGGCCAACATGCGCCGTCTGGCGGCGTTCGAGCCACTGTGGATCGAAGAACCCACCAGCCCGGATGACATCCTCGGGCACGCCGCCATCCGCGAGCGCATCGCACCCATTGGCGTGGCCACCGGTGAGCACTGCCACAACCGGGTGATGTTCAAGCAGATGTTCCAGGCCGGCGCGCTGGACTTCTGCCAGCTGGACGCAGCCCGCCTGGGTGGCCTCAACGAGGTGCTGATCGTGCTGCTGATGGCCGCCAAGTACGATGTGCCGGTCTGCCCGCATGGCGGCGGGGTCGGGCTGTGCGAATATGTGCAGAACATTGCCTTGTTCGACTACATCGCCGTGTCGGCCTCGCTGCACAATCGGGTGCTGGAATACGTCGATCACCTGCACGAACACTTCCTCGACCCGGTGGTGATCCGCCGCGGTCGCTACATGCCACCGCAGCGCCCGGGCTACAGCATAGAAATGCACGCTGACACCCTGGAGCGCTACCAGTACCCCAATGGCGCGGTGTGGCTCGACATCAACCGTTCCTGACCTACCCACCTCGGTGTGCCGCCATTGGCGCGGCACACCACCAGCACTTTTCACGGGGAAAAAACAATGACAATCCTCACTGGCACGACAGCGGCCGCCGCGCCTGCCGTCGCTACCGAACAGCGCCTTAACGGCCTGTTGCTGCGCAAATTGATGCCGCTGCTTATCGTCGTCTACGTGATGAGCTTTCTCGACCGCACCAACATCGCCCTGGCCAAGGCCAGCATGGGCATCGACCTGGGCCTGTCGGCGGCGGCCTATGGGCTGGGCGCGGGCTTGTTCTTCCTGACCTATGCCTTGGCCGAAGTGCCGAGCAACCTGATCATGCACCGGGTCGGCGCGCGCTTCTGGATCACCCGCATCATGATCACCTGGGGCCTGCTCTCGGCGGGCATGGCGTTCGTCCAGGGCGAAACCTCGTTCTACATCATGCGCCTGCTGCTGGGGGTGGCCGAAGCCGGCCTGTTCCCTGGCGTCATGCTGTACCTGACGTACTGGTTTGACCGCGAACAGCGTGCCCGTGCCACCGGCTACTTCCTGCTGGGGGTATGCGTGGCCAACATCCTCAGCGGGCCGCTGGGCGGCGCCCTGCTGGAAATGGACGGCGTGCTGGGCTGGCACGGCTGGCAATGGCTGTTCGTGCTCGAAGGCCTGCCTGCGGTGGCCCTGGCCTACGTGGTGTGGAAAAAACTGCCCGATGGCCCGGCATCGGCGCCCTGGCTGTCAGCCGCCGATGCCCAGGACATCGAGCGCCGCCTGAACGCCGAACGGGCTGCGGCGCCGCAACAAAGCAAGCTGGGGCAGATGTTTCGCGACAAGCAGATCTGGTTGGCGATCGCGGTGTACTTCGTGCACCAGATCACCATCTACACGGTGATCTTCTTCTTGCCTGGCATCATCGGCACCTATGCCGCGCTGTCGCCCTTCCAGGTCGGGTTGCTGACCTCGGTGCCGTGGATTGCCGCCGCCATTGGCGCTGCGACATTGCCCCGCCTGGCGACTTCGCCCAATCGTTGCCGCACCCTGCTGTTCTTCGGGTTGCTGACCATGTCGGCCGGGCTGCTGCTCGCCTCGCTGTCCAGTTCGTTCATCGGCCTGATCGGGTTTTCGCTGACCGCGCTGATGCTGTTCGTGGTGCAGTCGATCATCTTCGTCTTCCCCTCCAGCCGCTTGAGCGGCAACGCGCTGGCGGCGGGCCTGGCCTTCGTCACCACGTGCGGCCTGCTTGGCGGCTTCGTCGGGCCGTCGGTGATGGGCCTGATCGAGCAGGCAACCGGCAGCACCCGCAACGGCTTGTGGATCATCGCCTCGATGCTGGTACTGGCGGCATTGATCAGCACCCGCTTGCGCCAGGGGCAGGAACAGTAGGCAGACGGGCACCCGCAACAGGGGCCGTAAAGTGGCCCCTGTTACCATTCACCCTCGACTGCTACCCCACTGGCCGGCCGCAACGCAGCTCCAGCGCCTGCGCCAGCTTCTCCAGAGCCTGTTGCAGCGCATCGAGCCCTTCCCCCACCCACCGCAGCGCCAGGTATTGCTGATGACGCACCTGCAGGCTGTGTTGCCCGCCCGGGACCACACGCAAGGCGGTGCCTGACAGCGCCGCCACGATGCCATCCAACGGCACTGGCCGGCGTAACCGCAGCCACAGGGTCCAGCCACCCTCCGGCATCTGGAAGGAGACCTGCTCACCCAGTTGCAACCTGAGTTGTTGGCCTAGGCACTCCATGCGCCATTGCAGTTCTGCGCGCAGCTTTTCTGACTGGCGTTCGATTTCGCCTTTGCCGAGCATCAGCGCCAGCGCCTGCAGCCGCAAGGGCGCAAGCTGAAACGCACGCTGGGCGAAGGCCTCGGTCAGCGTTGCATGCCGCCCCAGCACATAGGCGTAGGGCGCTTCGCCGCCCACCGCAGCTTCGAACGAGCCCATCATCAACAGCCAGCGCGGGTCGACCCAATCGCGCAAGCGCGCAGCCGGCGGCCCGCTGAAGCACAACTCGCTGTCCAGGTCATTCTCCAGCAACCACACCGGGTACTCGCCCAGCAGTTGGCCTATCTGCTGCTGGTCGTGCTGCGACATCAGCCGGCCCTGGGGCATGCTCAGGCAGGACGGCATGATCAGCATGCCCACCGGCTCCGCGCTGAGCAAACCCGCCAACGCCTGCAGGTCTGCAGCGCCGTATGCGTTCAGTGGCACCTCAAGCACGCGCATGCCGCAACGCTGCAACGCGCGCAGCACTTGCCAGCAGCACGGCGAGCACACCAGCACGGTGCCCCCGCGCAGGGCCAGCGCCGCCAGCACAACCTCAAGCAACGCCTGTACGTCGGGGGCAAGATGCACCTCTTCGGCACGCCAGTAATGGCTGGATGAGCGGGTATAGCGTTCGGCCAGCGCATTACGCAGCCGCGCGCTGCCGACCTCCTCCAGCGGGGCAGCCGCCCAAGCCCGCTGGCGTGCCAGGCGCCGCTCGTGGGTAAACAATGAACGTTCCAGCATGGGCTGCGTCGGTACGTTGCTTAGCCCGCTCGGTGCTGGCAACGGCGGGCCATCCGGCTGTACATCCACGCGCACGAAGTAGCCCGACCTCGGCACGCAATGCACACGGCCCTCCTCTTCAAGCAGGCTGTAGGCGCTCTGCACAGTGGCCAGCGATACGCGCAAGCGCCGGGACAGCGTGCGCAACGAGGGCAGGCGCCATGGCTCAAGCCCCTGGGCCTCGTCGATCAGCGATTCGAGGTAGTGATACACCTTGCGATAGGCGTAGTCGCCCGGCAGCGATCGCCCCATCAGGGCAAGCCCTCTAGGCCAGGTCGTCCCGCTACGAACGGCGCCGGCAACAATTTCAGGTGCACATCACGCCGGGCCAGGTTCGCCATCAAGCGCCTGGACGCGGGTTGCAGACGCCCCTCATAAATCGCCCGCAGTTGCACAAGTGCCAAGCCACTGGTATTCACCAGCCAGTCCTTCACCGCATCGGGGCACGGTTTACCTTGCAAGGCCCGATGCAGGTAGGGCAACGCCACCTGCATGTCGGGATGACGGCATTGCAGAAAACGCTCAAGGCCCTTGCCCTGCCTGGCAAAGGGGCTGAACAACAGGCATACCAGCTGGGTCTGGCTGATGCCGTAGGCTTTGCCCGGATGCCCCGAAGCTGGCTCGCGCTGCCCATCGAAAGCGCAAGGGCCGGCCAGCCGCAACGCCTGTCGATGGCCCATTGGCTCGCTGCAACGGGCGCGCAGTTCGTGCAGCTGTGCCAGGGCCTTAGGGTCGATGAAGGCCGCCAGCGGCCAGGCGTCCTGGTCAGGGTCAAGGCGGCAGCCGAGCATGAGGTCGAGCTGCTCTTGTTCAAGCAGATGCGGCAGCAAGTCATCGATAGCGATCACCCGCAACGTGGCATCCTCCGCGACTACGCGGCAGGGGTCGCCCACAGGCTCCAGGGGTGACCCGGCAACCCCCTGCAACCTGCCCAGCCCGCTGGCCAATGTCGCCAGGCACTGATGCAGCAGATGGGGCCCGCGCTCCCCTGCCTGGCACAGGCTACGCCGGGCCCAGGCCAGGTAACGGCGTCGCTGCCGGGCAGGTACGGCGGTAATCAGCACATCCGCACGCGACTGCGCCTGCAGCGCAACACCCACGGCACCCGCCAGCTCCAGATGCAGCCGGCTGCCCAGCAGGGCTTCGGGCCGGGCATCGACCCCGTGCCCGAACATCAGCATGGCATTGCGTGCCAGGGCCCAGCGCTCGGTCGACGCCGAGGGCCGACGATTGAACGGCACCACCTCGCAGCCTTCGGTCATCTGCAGTTGTACCCGCGGGTCATCCTGCATGAACAAGGCGTTGAAGCTGCGCTCATGGTTGTCCAGCGCGGCATTGCCGGCAGTCGGCAGGTTGACCACCAGTACCCGCAACTGGAAGGTCACCGGGGCGCGCAAGGCAATACTCAACTGGGCGGCGCGCAGAATGGCCAACAGGTGGGCACTTCGGCGGTCATTGCCCTGCAGTACCAGCAAACGGAATGTGCCGATGTATTCGGGGCCACCGGCAGCCACCAGCAGCCGCTGTATCAGCAACTGCACAGACGCGCGCTGCGCCTGGGACATATGGCTCAACAAGCGTTCCAACACTTGCTGGTAGATATAGTGCATCGCCTGTTCGTGAATAGCGCTCACGTAATCACCTCATCAACTTCATGCATTCATTACACGGTCAACTGCACACCGTGTAGTGCATCGATCCTGAAGAATTTTCCTACAAGTCTTGGGAAGTAACGATGTGACATGCTCTGTCGCCAAGCCATCGAAAAAAATGCCCCACACTGATGACAGGCTGCCGCCATACACTGCCCTGGCTCGGGCATAGCCATGCTCATTCCACGCTCCTTGCGCAAACTATCACTAGGCCATTATCGAGAGTTGTACATCGAATAGAAGATACAGATAAGGGTAAAAAAACCATTCAGCCAGTGCATCAACACACAATGAATGGAACACTGCAAGCGTTCAACTTCAAATCTCTTCCAGGATATTACCGCAATAAACGGTAACCCCTTGAAGTATGTAGTCCACGTATTATTAATTTGTAGGATGCATCTGATTATCTACAAGTATCACGCTGAAAATGTGCAGCCGCAAAACACAAAAACCCGGGACTGTGCCCGGGTTCCTGTTGTCGTCAATGTCAGATCACGCAGGCTGCGCCATATCCAGCACCACCCGCCCCCCGCAAGGGCATTCATCCATATACCGATGTGCCTCGACCACCTGATCGAACGGATACACCTTGATGATCTGCGGCGTCAGCAGTTGGTCGGCGGTGAACTGGTTGATATCGCGCAAGGCACGCTGCAGCGCAACCTGGTCCTGGCTGATGCCCAGTTCCGGTTTGCCGGTAAAGTTACCGATGCAGTGCACATAGAACTGGATGTTCTTCTGGAACGCCGCACAAGCCGGGAATGGCGTCTGGTTGCCACCTTGCAGGCCATACAACACCAGGCTGCCTCGGGGTGCCAGGACATCGCCGAGCAGCGACATCTGCGGCCCACCCATGCCATCGAGGACCATGTCCACGCCGCGACCGTCGGTGTACTTGCCGATTTGCAGCAGCAGGTCCTGCTCCTCGGTGACGATCACTTTGTCCGCCCCCAGCCCCAGCAAGTACTCGCGTTGCTCGGGCGCCTTGGTGGCGGCAAACACTTTCAGCCCCAGGGCCTTGCCCAGTTGCACGAACGCAGGCCCTGCGCAGTGGCTGGCATCGGTGACCAGCGCCGTTTGCCCGGCCTTGGCGCGGGCCAGGTCGACATAGGCAAAGTAGGCGATCAGCAGCGGCGTGTAGTGCACGCTGGCTTCGATAGGCGTGAGGATATCCGGATACCGGGTGATTGCCGTGCGTGGCAGCACGATCACGTCGCCGTATACCGGGTGATCATTGGCGCTGGTGGCCGGGAAGCTGGCGACCCGGTCACCCACCGCAATGTCCTCGACCCCTTCGCCTACAGCTGTCACCACCCCGGCCATTTCATGACCGATCCCCGCCGGCAGGCGGGCCTGGGAGGGGGCCAGGTTCTGACGCCAGAGCACGTCATACCAGCTGACGCCGATTGCCTCGACGCGGATCTGCACCTCGTCGGCGGCGGGCGACGGTTCGGCCTGCTCCTCGCAACGGAGCACATCGGCAGCGCCGAACTTGTGGAATCGGATCATGCGGGACATCGCATACCTCGCCTTGTGAACCTCTAATACCACGGACTTTATCCGGGCTTTGGCCGTTAGACCATCAGTGGTCATTAATAGTCGACATGCTTGTCATCGATTGGGCACCTGACATTCCTATGAATTGGCACCCGGAAATCGGTGCAGGGTAACAGCCTTTGGCCTTAAGATTCACCCCTGCCCCACTTAAGGCGAAGCGCACCGATGAATCGAAACGACCTGCGTCGTGTAGACCTCAACCTGCTGATCGTGTTCGAAACGCTGATGCACGAGCGCAGCGTGACCCGTGCTGCCGAGAAGCTATTCCTCGGCCAGCCGGCCATCAGCGCGGCCCTGTCGCGTCTGCGCAACCTGTTCGACGACCCGTTGTTCGTGCGCACCGGCCGCAGCATGGAGCCTTCGGCACGGGCGCATGAGATCTTTGCCCTGCTCTCCCCGGCGCTGGACTCCATCTCCACCGCCGTCAGCCGCGCCGCCGAGTTCAACCCGGCCACCAGCAATGCGGTGTTCCGCATCGGCCTGTCGGACGACGCCGAATTCGCCCTGCTGCCGCAACTGCTCAAGCGTATCCGCGCCGAAGCGCCGGGTATCGTGTTGGTGGTGCGCCGGGTCAATTACCTGCTGATGCCTACCTTGCTGGCCTCGGGCGAAATCTCGGTGGGGGTCAGCTACACCAGCGAGCTGCCCGCCAACGCCAAGCGCAAGGTGCTGCGCCGCAGCAAGCCGAAACTGCTGCGTGCCGACAGCGTGCCGGGCAGCATCACCCTGGATGACTTCTGCGCCCGGCCGCATGCGTTGGTGTCGTTCGCCGGCGACCTGTCCGGGTTCATCGATGAAGCGCTCGAAGAAATTGACCGCAAGCGCCACGTGGTGCTGGCGGTGCCGCAGTTCAACGGGCTGGGGAGTTTGCTGGCGGGGACCGATATCGTTGCCACGGTACCGGACTACACGGCGGATGCACTGACGGCTGCGGGGGGCTTGCGGGCGGAAGATCTGCCGATTGAAGTGCGCAGTTTCGAGCTGCACATGGCTTGGCGCGGGGCGCAGGATAACGACCCGGCTGAGCGATGGTTGCGGTCGCGGATACAGATGTTTTTTGGCGACCCTGAGAGTCTTTGAATCGCACATCGAGGCCTGAAACTCTCTCCCCTCAAATTAGGCGGCCACCATCACTTCAAGTGGTGATCGTGGTGTTCTTGACGGCTACAGATATTGCGGGAATCACCTTCAGAGGCCGCCAAAACACCATCGCCCGCACTGTAATGTCAGCGATACGTCTACAGTCGACAATACATGGGTTGTCCGGCACTACCGGGAAGCGCGAGACCAGTATGACTGGGGGTACAAAAAACTATTTCCCACCGAAAGCGAGCAGGCCGCCGTGAAGGGCTGGGTTCCGGTACGCGACTTCATGGTGCGCCAGACCCACGAGTCCGACCTGCGCCTGATCCACGAACTGGCCAAGGCACCGCTGCCGGCCTCGGTGGATGAACTCACGCCGGTGCACTTAGTGCCGGCGTTTATGCTTAGTGAACTGAAGATCGCCTTCCAGATCGGCTTCATGATCTTCCTGCCGTTCCTGATCATCGACCTTATCGTCTCCTATCCTGATGTCGCTCGGCATGATCATGGTGCCGCCGATCACGCTTTCGCTGCCGCTGAAGATCATGCTGTTTCTGCTGATCGATGGCTGGGGCCTGATAACCCAGACGCTCGTGCGCAGCGTGGTGTGAGCTGTCCATGGACAACCCGCAAGTGCTCAGTGACGAAGAACGCCTGCTCTGGCAGCAATGGCTGTGCCTGCGTGAGGCAGACACCCGCACACGCCTGTTCTTCTTCCATAGCCCCTGGTCGCGCACCGTCGCCGGGTACTACTACAACCGCTATCCGCACCCGCTGCCGCAATGGCACGACTACCTCAGCCTCACCTCCCAAGGGCTGCTGCAGGCCATCGACGGCTTCGACCCACTGCGCCAGGTACGCTTTCGCACCTACGCCGAGCATTCCTCAAGGGCACAGTACTCAAGGGGCTGTCTGCCTATATCAAGGATCAGCGCTCAATCGCCCGCGAACGCCTGGAAGGCATCGGCAGCGAGCAGCGGTTCGGCGCCACCGACAGCGATTTCGAGCTGGTGGTCAACAACGCCGTCGACCTCGCTTTCGGCTACTTCTTTGAACTGGGGGTGATCGATGAAGAACCGCCAGACAACAACCCTCTCAGCGCGTATGTCTAGGAAGACAAGGATGAAAGCCTCGGCCTGCTGGTAGAGCGCCTGCCGGAGCGAGAACGGCAGATCATCGTTGAGCATTACTACCAGCAGATGAGCTTCGTGGAACTGGCGGGACTGCTCGGGGTGGGCAAGGCACGGGTGTCGCAGTTGCATGGGCAGGCGTTGCGGCGGATCAGGGGGATGTACGAGGAGACAAATGCAATGGAATGGGAGTGGTGAGGATTCTGGCAAGGGGGTGACGCAAAGAGCGCCCCCTGTTGCTGCCCTATGCCCTGAAGTCGAAGCCTGCCGGGGATTGCGTCGTCACGTAGTGCGCCAGGTAGTTATCCAGCACGTTCTCTGCATCTTCGAGCAGTCGGTAATCGGCAAAGTCATTGTTCTTGACGTGATAGACCTTGCCGTCGCACTTGTCCTCGTCAAGAAACAGGGCATCACCCGCGTCCGTCAACAACCAGCAATACAGGGAGTGCACGGAGTTTGCCTGGGTACTGTTGACGAAGTCTTTGATCAACGCTTTTTTAACGCCGCGCAGCACACGATAGCGCTCGATCGTCAGACGCCCGCTGTAAGAGAACGGCGAGTTGGTCCAATCGTTGGATAAATATGAGCGCTCGGTAAGCATGAAAGACCAGAAATAGCGATACAGCTCTTTCCAGCGGGGCGGCAGCATCGCACAGTTCCTTTCGAACGCTGGCCCCTCTGTTTCAAGCGTTTCCGGCACTAAATTGAAAAACATGTTCCGCGCTTGCGCTTCAGCTACCAGCGACGCTATCCAGGTACCCGCATAGCGTTCGAACAGCACTAACGGCTCCGCGTACTCGCGTTCGATAGCCGCTACGGTATTAGGGAAAGCTGCGGCAAAGCCAGGAAACATTGTGCCGACGGGTGTACCCAGCCCATTCACAACCACGCTGTGGAGGTGCGGTCGCAGGGCATCGCCAACATCGGCTGCGCTCGTGCACACCAGATCATACATATTCTTATCAAGCATCAGCGCCCTCCCGCGTTCAGTTTATCAAAAGCTTGTATCTGCTCGACAATTCGTCTCTGCAACAGGACCTGATCTCTCTCCAGGTAGCGTATGTAGCTACCCTTCAGATCTTCTCCGTCGTAAGTTTTCCAGCCCAAGTTGGCGCCCTTCGACGCATTGAGCGACTGTGGCAGCGGCTGCAGATTTCCAAGTCCAACACGGTCCTGAATGATGTCGGTCATCTGCGAACGGGTGAGCCTATTGAATCCCGGCAGCTCAATGAGCTTACTGACAGGGAAAATATGATCAACCGCCAGAACCTGGCCAGCTGGTGGAGCAATGATAAGGTCGCTCAGCGGATCTCGGTAGCCATTGCCCTGGAATCTATTGCTCATCGCTTTGGTGACCGTGGTGATCCGCTTGCCAAGGCTTGGGATAAAGATCCCGCCGCCGAGGGTGCCGTATGACAGTGCCGGTGGCACGTACACCGAATTGCGGTAGTAGAATGCCCCCGCCCGCACCGCCGAGCCCGCGGCATCGGTGGTCGCACGCAACGCCACCCCACCAGCAAGCGTACTGGTGAGCAGGCGCAGGCCATCTTCGGCGATCTGCGCCCCCTCTGTTTGCGTCAGGTAGCGATCCGCCGCGCTGACCGTTCTGTCGAAGACGCCCTGTGGGTCATTCCTTACCTCGCTGCTCAGTCGGGACAAGCCTTCCAGCGCCTGGTCGCGAAGTTGTGCATCGGTCACCAGCCCGGCCATGATCGCCGTACTGTCGAGCATGTCCAGCGCCGCATTGGAAACCCCGCGTACGGCACGCCAAGACAGCGCTTCTGCCTGGCTGTCCGGCATCGAAGTCGAACAGAGGTTCCTGCTGGTCCGGTGTGACCAGGCTCGCCGGCAGATCCACCACCAGCCCGTCCGCCAGTGACGCAGCCATTGTGCCGTATCGAGCGGCCTGGGTCCGGAAGCTGTCAGCGGCACCGAAGGCGAAGTTGGCCAGGACGTTGCCAAAGGCATCCGCCGCAACCCTGGAGTAATCCGGTTTGTCGCCACCAAACCACTTGTCGTTCATGAACGCATTGGCGTGAGCGGCGACCTGGCCTCTGACGACCATGCCCCCTACACCCGGCTGCACGATCTGCCCACTGACATTGGCCGCCAGCGCCGAGGCCGCCATGCCCCCCCAGCTGAAGGCACTGTCCAGGCCGACGATGCGGTTGGCGACGAGGAAGTCGTTGCGCCGACCAAACGCCGTGGCAAGCGCAAGCCGCTGCCGGCTGATTTGCCGCGTATCGAAGTTGTCCACGAACTGCCCGAGCATGAACTGACCTGCGCTTGTGGCTGCCGTTGAAGAGCCGGGTCGTGAGCCCAGCAGCCAAACCTGGATGTGGGTACAAACCGGCGGCCCACCTGATCGCCCGGTGATCCTTTTCGACTACGCAACCAGCCGAGCGCAGGAGGTGCCCGTGCACCTGCTGAATGGCTATCCCAGTTATGGCTATGAGCGCGTTGTCTGTTGCTAACCTTCTGATCGCGAAGCATGTCGGCTTTCCAGAAAGGAAAAAGCGTACATGCCGGCCACTACCGCTAAAAAGAATATGACGACTTGCCAGTGCCAGGTGAGTAGAAGAGCAACCGCTGGCCCAGGGCAGATTCCCGCAATTCCCCATCCCACACCAAACACTAGACTGCCCCCCATCAAACGGACGTCTAAACTGCTTTTGACTGGTAACTGCATACGGGCATTCAGCAAAGATCGACTATGCCTACGTGCCCAGTTTAACGGGATAGCCGCTACCGAGATGGCGCCGAGCATCACAAGAGCAAGTGACGGATCCCAGGCTTTGCTAACATCAAGAAAAGCCAGCACCTTGCCAGGGTTTGCCATGCCTGCTAGAAGTAAACCCAAGCCAAACATGAGTCCTGCAATAAATGCGGTCAACTTGAGCATCTTCAGGCTCCTAATATATGACGAGTGACGTACACCGTTGCAAAACCGGAGGTCATAAAACACGCCGTTGCCAAGAGGGAGCGAGGAGAGCGTCGGGAGATCCCACACACGCCATGACCACTCGTACAGCCCGACCCGTAACGGGTTCCAACTCCGACGAGTAAGCCCGCTAGAATCAAGGCGGGCCATTCTGTATCGATTTCAATTTCTGGTAAGACGGTGAAAGCCCCCCAAAGCAGTGGCGAAATCACCAAACCGAGCAGAAACAGAGCCTTCTCGCTCCAACCCTCACTGCCAAATTGCAGCACACCTCCAAGCAAGCCACTGATGCCTGCAATTCTACCATTTGCGAGAACGAACAAGCTGACCGCCAGCCCTATCAAGGCACCTCCACATAATGATGACCATGGTGTGAAATTGATCCAATCAATGCTCATCTTGCATCTCCTGAGAAAAAAGTCTGGCAAAGGGTGACTGTCAGCAAAGCATCATCACCTACATAGCAACCATCTGAGCACAAGTGGCCCCTGCAGGCTTCAGAGCTTTGCGGTTTACTGCATCTCATTTCAGCACTCACGGCACAGACTTCTCCTTTACGACTTTTTTACTCGACATCTTCTTGGTGAAATTGATACTGCCCGGTACCGCCACATGATGAGTTTGCTCGATGCCTCTCCCTGCATTGCACTTCATTGCATTCATCCTCGGGGTCTTCCTGATTACCCTGGCCGTCAGCATGGTTATTCCGATGGCGACACTGCTATTGTATGACCGTAGCGATGACCTCGAGTCCTTCGTATGGTCGAGCCTCATTGCCCTCTGTGCGGGCACTGCGCTGATCGCTCGCGGGATGCCCGAGGCGCCGCAACTGAGGGCCCGAGATATGTATTTCCTGACCACGGTCAGTTGGGTCATCGTCTGCGCCTTTGCGGCTTTGCCTATGGTGTTCATCAGACATATCAGCTACACGGATGCTTTCTTCGAAACGATGTCGGGAATCACCACTACTGGTTCGACCGTGCTGACCGGACTCGACAGCGCGTCGCCGGGGCTGCTGATCTGGCGATCCTTGTTGCATTGGCTTGGTGGTATAGGCTTCATCGGCATGGCCGTTGCTATTTTACCGCTGCTGCGTGTCGGCGGGATGCGCCTGTTTCAGACGGAGTCTTCGGACTGGTCTGATAAGGTGACGCCTCGTTCCCATGTCGCGGCCAAGATGATCTTGGTGATTTATCTAGGGCTGACAGCTTTGGCCACAGTGGCACTGTGGGCTGCTGGTATGACACCCTTCGAAGCCATCAATCACTCGATGTCACTCATCTCAACCGGTGGCTTTTCAACGTCCGATGCCTCACTCGGCCACTGGCGGCAGCCCGCTGTGCACTGGGTGGCAGTGGTGGTTATGATCTTGGGCAGCCTGCCCTTTACCTTGTACGTGGCGACACTGCGTGGTCACCGGCGAGCACTGCTGAAAGACCACCAGGTACGCGGCTTCCTTGGATTTCTTGTAGTGGTGTGGGTAGCCGTGGGCACTTGGCTATACTTGCATAGCGACCTGTCATGGACAGATGCATTTAGGATCGTCGCAGTCAATGTGACGTCGGTGGTAACCACCACAGGCATTGCTGTAGGGGACTACACTCTTTGGGGCAGCTTCGCAGTACTGCTCTTCTTCTACCTTACGTTTATAGGAGGGTGTTCAGGGTCTACAGCCGGCGGGTTGAAAATATTTCGCTTTCAGGTGGCCGCGTCGCTTCTGGTTAGCAGTTTGAAGCAGTTGATCCATCCACGGGCGATGATCTCGAAAAAGTACAATGGTCACCCCATTGATGAAGAGATCGTGCGCTCATTGCTGACTTTTTCGTTCTTCTTCTCTTTCACCATTGCCATGATCGCACTGGGGTTATCCTTGATAGGGCTTGACTGGACCACAGCGCTCAGTGGTGCAGCAACGGCTGTATGTAACGTTGGGCCAGGGCTAGGTACAGTGATTGGGCCTGCCGGGAACTTCGCCTCTATACCCGACGCTGCGAAATGGCTGCTGACCATCGGAATGCTCCTTGGCCGACTTGAAATTCTTACCGTGTTAGTCCTCGTTTCTCCTGCTTTTTGGAGGTTCTGAATTGCGCCTAGATCACATCGACTTTTACTTGCTTGGCCGTTGTTTCTTAGGCGTGATCAAGTGTGAAGGTCTACTGTACGGTGACAGGACTATCGCAGCGTTGCATTGGACAAGCGCACCCTCCTAGGGAGGGTCTGAAGTAGACCGCTATTTTCGGCTATTGAGCCATCGGCGCTTTCAAAAACGGTTGCCGTTCAAAAGCTTTGGCGCCGAAGGAATACTGGTTTCCCTTCTTCGTTTGGTGCATTTCTGGGCCGCGTTTACCGTCCTTGTTCTAGGTCGAACTGGGTGCATGAATCATGCGTGGCATCGACGATGGTGCCTTGTCGCAGTGACAAGCCACGGTCGCCCAGATAGCCATTGATCACACCGAAAATACCAGCGGCCAACGCGTGTTTTTCCAGCAGGCGACGGAAGTTGAGAATGGTGGTTTCTCAAGGATTCGCTCCAGGCTCAGGCCGAAAAACTGGCGCAAAATCGTTGTGCTTTTGCTCGTCGGTGTATTTGTCTTTGTCTCCACGTGGCATGGCCGTCACTCCTGAAGGGCTCTAGGTGAACAGTTGAGCGCCTGTCCCTCGGCGGAGTGCCGACTGATGGACGAATGGAATATCGTTCCCTGACCTCTGCCCGCCACTGGCATCGCACATGCTGTGGCCGGTCGCATCGTCGATGCCGTCTGTGTTCATGAAACCGCCCCACGCTGTGTCTCAGTGGGGCGGTCTGGGTCACTTCCTGAGTGCCTGGAAAGAACTCACCATGTCCTTGGCCCAACCATCGAGCACTGCTTTTGCGTCCTTGGCCTGCATGACCTGAGACGCGTTATCCAGTTCCGTCCCCGCTCCCTTGCGCACGACCTCAGCGACCACTTGGTTGGTATCGCCATCCAGAAACGCAGCTTCAGTAGCAATGCTGGTGTCCTGGTCACGGATGCCAGTGGCGGTGCTGATGCCGGCGGCTACCAGGGCAATCGGGATGACCTCATAAGGCCGCAGGCTCTTGGTCTTTGCACTGACAGCGGTGATCGCCGGGCGAACCACCAGCACCCCTGGGCCCGGGCTTGTCGCCAACGGCAAAACCTGGGAGAAGTGGTTTTTCAGCGTCTGGTCATAATACTGGGTGATGCCCTGCAGCGTGGATTGCGGGATCTTTTCCGTCGGTTGCGGCTTGGGATAGAGCTGGCTGGGTTCCAGGTACACGCTGGTATACCGCTTCGCATCGGTGCCCGGCTTTATCCAGCGCATCACCGGAGCCCCTGATGGGGATTTGTCTTCCTTCAAGACACTGTAATCCTTGAGAAAGCCCGAGTACTGATCGGACTCCACATACTTGCTCGCACAGCCCTGCAACAGCAATGTGCTGAGGCACATCGTTGCAGCCAACGTTTTGATCTTCATGCAGGCTCTCCTTCCATACGATTATGATGTTGCCGCTAGCATTGCCCTCAACCAGCCAAACAGACTCGCCCACGTTGCTGCTTGGCGTGGTACATCGCCTGGTCTGCCGCCTTGACCAGCATGTCCGCACAGGTGGCATGCGCAGGCGCGAACGCAAGGCCGATGCTCGGTGTGACGAAATCGATCAGCACGTCGCCGATACTCACCGGTGCACTCAACACCGCCAATAGCCGCTCGGCCAGTGCTCTGGCCGCCGCCTCGTCGATGCCAGGCAGGATCGCCGTGAACTCATCGCCACCCAATCGATAGACCGAGTCCTGCTCGCGCATGGCATTGTGCAGGCGTTCGGCCATGCAGGACAGCAAGGCGTCGCCGACATCGTGGCCAAAGCGATCGTTGACTTGCTTGAAACGGTCCAGGTCGAGAAAAACCAGCGCCAGCGGCCAGCGCTGCGTATCGAGTTGCCGCTCCAACTGCTGGTGAAAAGCCTTGCGATTGCCCAAGCCGGTCAGTGCGTCATGGTAGGCCATGTCCAGCAGCGCCTGCTGGTACTGAACATGCTCGCTCACGTCATGCAGGATGCCGCGGTAGCCGATCACGCTGCCAGTTGGGCCACTGATCCTGGTAAATCGCGTTTGGTAATGGCCCACGCTTCCATCCGCACGCTGCAGCCGGGCCGACAGCGGCGCACCTGCTTCGGTGTCGAACACCACAGCTGGGGTGGTCGAGTTGGCCTGCGTACTGCCTTGCAGTGAAGCGAACCTGTGGCCGATGACATCCGCCGCAGCGTAGCCAAGTATTTTGCAGAACGCAGGGTTTACCGACTGGATCCTGCCCTGTTGGTCGAGTTCGAAGTAGCCATCCTCCATGCCGTCCAGGATTACCCGCCCGCGGCTCTCACTCTGCTCCAGACGGTCCAGGGTGCGGTTGGCTTCCTGCGCCAGCAGGCCCAACTCGTCATGCCCTGCATCCGACAAACGCCCGCCCGTTGAATCTGCGCCTATGGCATGAAACTCTCGATGCAGGGTAGAAATCCGCCTGAGCACTGTGAAGTCCAAGGCCAGATAGATCAGCGCCCAGGCCAGGCAGATGATCGCGGCCATAGCCCCCAGCAACAGCTTCAGTTGTTCGCTGCCCTCGATATACAGGTGCCGCTCACGCTGCAACTGCAACTTCACCTGCGGCTCGCCCAGGCTGTCATGGAAGATCAGCTCGATGCTGTGCTGGCGCGCGTCACTGATCTGGCGATTGCCGATACTGATGAACTCGCCATCCGCTCGCGAGGCATTGCGTTCAGCGCCGGCAGCATTCCACTGCAGCACTGCGCCCAGTTGCCGTTGCAGGGCGGCGATCCGCGCGGCATCGAGAAACGTGCCTGCAAACAAGACGTCTTTTGCGCCGGCCGGGCCGCCATCAACAGCCACAAGAATGAACGGCTGGCCGTTCACCAGCATCAGCTGAGGCGCTGGCGCTGACGCCATGGCCCTGGTCAAGCGCTCAAGCTGCGTCGACACTTCGCGCTGGAGTGCTGCCAATGACAAAGGCGTACTGTTGCTTGTGGCCCTGAACGTCGCAGGGTCCAGGGGTTTCCAGGCCGCAAGTTGCCCTGTATCGGTGGCCAGTACGAAAAAGTCGAAACCGGTCCGGCTGAAAATTTGCGCGGGCAAAGGGAACGCCAGGCCGAGGGGGCGAGGCAGTGACTCGGCCAACTGCTGCAAGCGATCGGCATCGCGTTCGAAGATGCTGCCCAACAGCGCGCGCATGCGGCCTGCCTCGATGACCAGGAGTCGCTCGTCCTGCTTGTCCAGCCGTTCGAGCAGCAAGGCATGAGCGGCAACGTAGCTGAGGAGCAGCACCAGCAACAGCGGCGGCGCGAACAGCCAGAGCAGTTTAGTGCGTAACGACATACCTACTCCCATGGGGCGCCATCCAAACCCTGAACCTCACCTGAGCAGTGCACCCTCAGGTAGTGGTCAACGCAATGATCACAGGCCCACAGACCGCCAGCAGAACATTGGAGATGGCATAGCACACGGTAAAGCCGATGACCGGCGTATTGCTACCGGACTGCTCGAGGATCTTGTTCATCGACGCCGCTTCGGTTTGCGCTCCGGCCAGGGCACCGAACAGGATCATCGGGTGCAGGCGCAACACGTAGTAGCCAAAGTACAAGGTCACCACGGGAGGGATCAGCGTGACTGCGGCCCCGGAGATCAATAACGCCAGGCCTTGCGTTTCGATCGCGGCCAGCGCGGCAGGGCCTGCGAGCAGCCCGACGACTGCACCGAATGCGGTGAGGCCAAACTCTGAAAATGCCCATTGCGCGGCCGGCGGCAGCGCGCCGAAATCAGGATGACGCGAGTTGTACCAGCCAATCAGCAGGCCCACCAGCAGCACCCCGCCACCCACACCCAACTCGACCGGAATGATGCCGATGTGGGTAGACAACATGCCGAGCAACGACCCGACCACCAACCCCAACGCATGGATCGCGATATCGCTCTTGTGATGGTCCTCGCGCACCCGCCCCAACTGCTCGGCCAGCGCTTCGACGCTGCGGGTGCGACCGGTCAGGGTAATCACATCGCCACGGCGCAATACCGTGTCGGGCAGCAGCGGTAAATCGAGCCCCTGGCGCGTAATACCGACGATGTAACAGCCCATGCGCATGGCGCCGACCAGTTCATGCTTGATCTGCTTCAGGGTTTTGCCCGCCAGCTTGCGCGAGGTGAGCACGATGTGCGCCGTGCGGGTGGCAAACGACATCGAGAGCGGGTCATCCACCTCGGGGCCGATCCACGGGTTGAGCTGGGCAACGGCTTCGCGTAACGCGTAAACGCCTAGCACATCGCCACGCTGCAGGCGCAATTGCGCGTCCCGCTCAAGCACCCGGCCGTCACGCACAACCCGCTCGACACTGAGGTTGCGGTGCACTGCCTCGATATCGGCAATGCGCATGCCCTCGGCCGCCGATGCAGTCAATTGATGGGCACGCACCACGATACGCGTATAGGGGATGCTCAACGCAGCGTCCTCCTGCTCGATCCCCAGCGAACGCTCCAATTCCCGCGCAGAACTGGCCAGGTCCACGCGTAGCAGCCGCGGTGCGATGCTGCCAACGAAGACCACCAGGCCGATGGTACCGAACACGTAGGTGATGGCGTAGGCCACTGCCATATGGCTGTTGAGTTGCGCCTTGGTCGCCTCGTCGATAGACAGCTGGGCAATGGCACTGCTGGCCGTGCCCATGATGGCCGTGTCCGTCAAAGCCCCGGCTCCGAGCCCGGCCGTGAAACCCGCATCGAAACCGTACACGCTGTACATCGCCAGTATCGTGGCCAGCGCAGTACCGCACAGGACCACCGAGAGCAGCACCAGTTTCAAGGTGCCTCGATTGAGGCTACCGAAGAACTCCGGCCCACTCTTGAAGCCGACGGCGTAGATGAACAAGGCGAAAAATACCGACTTCAGTTCATGTGGCACTTCGAGCCCGATCTGGCCTATGACCAAGCCCATCAGCAGCGCCCCGGCAACCGAGCCAAGGTGAAAGCTGCCCACGCGTATCCGGCCGATCAGAACGCCCGATGCGATGGCCAGGAACACTGCAATTTCTGGGTTTGCACGCAAGGCATGGAGCACAAACTCGATCATTGCCGTTCATCCCTGGGCGCGTCCACGCAACGCTGTGCGCTGGAGGATAGCTGTCGCCTGAACGGCTCGCCAGCGGCCCTGATCAGCCAAGCTGCAGCTTCGGCGAGTGCGCCACCCCTTCAGCGCTCGCCACCCGTAAACCAGCGCATGTAAGGATTCTGTGCGCTGATCGGCGCCAAGGCCCGCGCCTCGCGCATCCAGCCCTGGCGATCGCCGTTGTAAGCCAGTAGCGACAAGCCATAGAAACGTCGCAACAGTTGCCACTCATCGTTCACCGCCGCCCGCACTGAAGGGCTGGCGTTTTCCAACGGCGGCGCTACCCGCAATGCCAGCAGCGCTGGCAGTACGCGGGTGATTTCACGCGGCCGGACCCACGGGGCGTATTCGATGCGTGGTCGATCATCGGTAACCGGCTGAGCATCGCCGGCATAGCGCTCCAGGCCCTGCCTATCGGTGACCCAAGTGGCCAGCAAGGCGCCGAGCGAACTCACACCGACCTGTGACAGCGCAGCTGACACCTCAGGCTGCTCGAAGCGTTGGCGGATACGCGGCACATCCAGCACCATGGGCGTGGCCGAGCCGATCAGCAGCATTTCGTGAAACTCGGTGGTCCACAACGAGGCATGCGGGAACACGTCAAGGAAGCTGCGCACCAACGAGCGGCTGTCTTCGTCGTTCTGGGTTGGTAGCGGCAGCCATTGGGCGACCAGCCCATGTTCTTGCAGACGCGACGCCGCCAACTGGTAGAAGTCGCGCGAGTACAGGTTCACCACCCCTGCCGCAGACGGCGGTGGTGGTTCCAGGGTGATCACGTCGTAGCGTTGCTCACTGCGCAGAAGCTCACGGCGCCCATCACGCAGGCGGATGTCCAGGCGTGGGTCGTTCACAGCGTCGTAGTTACCGGAAAACAGCGGCGCCGCTGCCAGAACTTGCGGCAGCAGTTCGGCGACCACCGGGTGATCCAGGCCCGGGTAGCGCAGCATCGCGCCGGCGGTGATCCCAGTGCCGAAGCCGATCACCAGCGCTGAGCGCGGCTCACCGCGATGGATCAGCAACGGCAGCAACGCCTGCAGGCGCATATAGCGCAGTGACGGCATGGCATCGCCGGTGTTGGAAACCCCTTGAATGTACAGGCGGTTGAACGCTTGGCCCTGACGCTGCTGGTTGACCACCGCCACCGTGCCGCCGCGGCCCTCCTGGTAGAACACCAGCTCGCCGCTGCGCGCCCCGGGCAACAGTTGCGCCAGGCGCTGTGGCGGAGTCAGCGCGCCGCTGACCAGGGTCGCGACGGCAACCAGCAGGACCGCTACGCGCATCCCCTTGTGCACGGCGTGGCCACGCCACGCCGCCACTGCGCCGATGGCTGCCGCCACACAGGCGAGCACGACCAAGGTGCGTACCAGCCCGACCTCTGGCACCAGAACAAACCCGGTAAGCATGACACCGACAATCCCGCCCAGGGTGTTTAGCGCGACCACCACACCCACGTCCCGTCCCACCTGGCCACTGTCCACGGCCAGGCGCAACGCCAGCGGGAATGCCGCACCCAGCAACGTGGTGGGTACGAACACCACGCACAACGCGGCAGCGGCGAAGCGCGCGCACATACCTGCCAGCTGACTACCGGTCAATTGCAATACATGGCCTTCCAACGTGGTCTGCAGGATCACCAGCCAACGCCCGAGCCCGGCGATCTGCAGCAAGGCCAGTAGCCCAGCGGCCGCGATCAGCAGGCCGAACAACCCCCACGGGTCGCGGATGCGGTCGGCACGCCGGGCGTACACGGCACTGCCCAGTACCAACCCGGTCAGATAGGTGGCCAGCACCACGGAGAAAGCAAAGGCGCGGGTGCTCATGAACTGCACGATCGATTGCGTCCACACCACCTCGTAACCAAGCGCCACGCCCCCCGCCAGGCAATACAAGGTGAGGGCCAAGCGCGCCTGCGGGGAACGTGTTGGCGCAGTATCCGTAGCAGTGGGCAGTGCCCGCTCATCCTTGGCGCGCCCAACCCATGCACCCAGCGCCGCCAGCAGATTCAACAAGGCGGCCACACCGGCGGCCCCGGTTACGCCGAGCTGGGGCAACAGGACGAACGCCGCCAACAAGGTGCCGAGGATTGCCCCGGCGGTATTGGCAGCGTACAGCCGACCACCCGCCTCGCCCATCTGCCCTTCGCTTGGGGTCAGCGCCCGAACCAGCACCGGCAAGGTGCCGCCCATCAGGAACGCCGGCAGCCCGACCAGGCTGAATGGCAGCAGCCAAGCCAACAGGCCGACGCTCGCCTCCAGGCGGGCAAACAGCGCCGCACTCTGCGCCAGGGCCAAGGTCGCCGCCACCGCAACGATTGCCACCGCCAGCTCTAGGCCGGCATAGAGCTTGACCGGACGCCGCAGGCGGTCGGCCCAGCGGCCGAACACCAGCCCGCCCAGCGCCAGGCCGGCAAAAAATGCACTGATGCCTGCGGTGATGGCGTACACCTCCACCCCAACCACCAAGGACAGCTGCTTGACCCAGAGCACTTGGTAGATCAGCGCTGCACCGCCAGAAACGAACAGCAGCGCCGCTGGCAGCATCAGTTGCAGCGGTGTCCGGTTTTCGGTGGATTCAGGGGTATGAACGCGGGCGCAATTCACAGCTGCTGGCATCGATAAGCCTTAGCGGACCTGTTGCCAAGTCCGCAATGGATGTAGAAAAAATGCGCCCGCCAACGGCGGGCGCGGGGCCGTACGCTCAGTTCTTCATCTTCTCTTCGATTTTCTTGTCCACGTCAGCACGGATCTGATCGATGCTGAAGCTCGCTGGACGCTGGCTCGGCGGATACTCGACGAAGGTCTGCAAGAATGCCGCTGCTTTGCGAGTACCTTGGAAGATCAAGTAATCGTTTTTGGTCAACCAATCGTAGTATTGGTCCGAGACGATATCAGCTCGCTCGTAGGGGTCCATGCGAAGGTTGAACATCTTCGGCACGCGCAAACAGGTGAATGGCTCGCTCCAGACTTGCAGCCCGCCAGGGGCGCGCTGTTCGCAGAACACCAGTTTCCAATCCTGGAAACGCATGGAGACCAGCACACCGTCATCGTTGAAGTAATAGAACTCGTTACGCGCGCTCTTGTCGGCTTTGCCCGTCAGGTAATCGAGTTGGTTGAAACCGTCGAGGTGGACCTTGAAGTTCTTGCCTGCCACATCAGTGCCCTTGAGCAAGCGGTCCTTGATGTCGGTATCCCCTGCTGCGGCCAGCAGAGTCGGGAACCAGTCCAATCCAGAGAACATCTGGGTAGACACCGTTCCCGGCTTGACCTTGCCTGGCCAGCGGACCATCGCCGGCACCCGATAAGCACCCTCCCAGTTGGAGTTTTTCTCATTGCGGAACGGCGTAGTGGCGGCGTCCGGCCACGACCACTGGTTCGGCCCATTGTCTGTGGTGTAGACCACGATGGTGTTATCGGTGATTTTCAGATCATCCAGTGTCTTCAACAGTTTGCCTACATCGCCATCATGCTCCAGCATGCCATCGGCGTATTCATTGCCGACCATTCCGCTCTGGCCCCGCATGGATTCACGCACATGGGTAAACGCATGCATCCGCGTGGTGTTCATCCAGACAAAGAACGGTTTGTCTACCTTGACCTGCTTGTCGATGAAGTTGATCGCCGCCTGCGTGGTCTCGTCGTCGATGGTTTCCATGCGTTTCTTGGTCAAGGCGCCAGTGTCCTCGATCTTGCCGTCGGCGCTGGATTTGATCACCCCACGTGGTGAGGCGGCCTTGACGAATTCCGCGTCATCCTTGGGCCAGAACTCGCGCTCAGGCTCCTCCTCTGCATTGAGGTGGTAAAGGTTGCCAAAGAACTCATCAAAACCGTGGTTGGTGGGCAGGTACTCGTCGCGGTCGCCGAGGTGGTTCTTGCCGAACTGGCCCGTGGCATAACCTTGCGCCTTCAATGCCTGGGCGATGGTCACGTCACGGGCTTGCAGGCCGACCGGCACACCGGGCATGCCAACCTTCGACAAACCAGTGCGCAGCGGCGTCTGGCCAGTGATGAAACTCGAACGGCCGGCGGTGCAACTGTTTTCGGCGTAATAGTCGGTAAACATCATCCCTTCTTTACCGATGCGGTCGATGTTCGGTGTCTGGTAGCCGACCACCCCCTGGCCATAGGCACTGATGTTGGTCTGGCCTATGTCATCACCGAAAATCACCAGGATATTGGGCTTTTCTGCGGCATTCGCCGCGCACACGCCCATCGCCGCAGTGGCGGCGAGCGCGAGGGTGGATATCCATCTTCTACTGGACTTCATAAGGCGATCTCTCCGTATCACGTTTACTGGCAATTGCCACGACTACGCGCACGATCGACCTACTACTCGGCTGGTTCCCTGTGCCCCTGCGGTGTCTCTTTCATTGAGCCTGCTGCTTTTCAAATGGGTAGATGCGCTGCCATTCCCGGGCCATGTCCACCACGGTCCAGTTCGCGCGCCTGGCGGCGTCCAGAGCCTTGTCCAGGCGCCCGACCTTGCTGTCGCGGTCGTATGCCCATTCGCGTGTTGCATCGGTGTGGTGGACCAGGCCGGCAAAACGCTTGCCGTCGCCGGCCATGGTCCACTGCAGCATTTGCAGGTCGCCATCGGAGTTGCCGAAAGCGAAGATCGGTCGACGGCCAATGCGCGCGTCGATGCTGACCGGCTTGCCGGGCCCGTCATCGTTGTGCAGCAACTTGGGCAGCCGCTCGATCGACAGTTTGCCGTTGTCATCGATAAAACGCGCATCCAGGGTGGTGCCGATCACTTGCTCCGGCGGCACCCCGTAGACCTCTTCAGCGAAGGCACGCATGAAGGCCACCTCGCCGCCCGACACGATGTACGTTCTGAAACCGTTGGCCCGCAGGTACTGCAAGAGTTCGAGCATGGGCTGGAAGACCATTTCGGTGTACGGCTTGTGGCTGCGGGGGTGCACGGCCGATGCCAGCCAACGCTTGGTGTTGGCGATGAAAGCCTCGGTACTGACCCCGGCATGGGTCGCGGCAACGATCTTCAGCAGGCCTTCCATGCCGCTATCGCTCAGCGTCTTCTGATCACCCTGCAGAACTGCCTTGAACGGCTGTTGGCTTGCCCACTCAGGGTGCTGAGGCGCGAGTCGTTTCACCTCATCCAGGGCAAACAGCACTTCGAAATACAACGGCTGTTCGCTCCACAAGGTGCCGTCATTGTCGAAGACAGCAACCCGCTCGACCGCTGGCACAAAGTCCTTGCCGCCCTCGGTGGTCACAGCCGTGACAAAGGCTTCGATGGCCTGGCGTGACGGCCCATCACGCCACGACGGTAATGGGTCCGCGGCTTGCACCAGCCAGGGCAGCATGAGCAACAGCGCCCACCACCAGCGTACGCGTTGTAGGTCAAGCATGCAGAATCCCTCCTCTGTACTACCTACCCTGTTCGACTCGTATCATGGATTGAGTGGTTTCAAACCGTTGCGCTGACTGCTGCGGACGTGTTCGGGTGCCAGCACCCGCCTGGCCTGCGAAAGCGTCGGGCCCAGCGGCGGCGTCACTTGAGCGGAGCCACTTGGCTTGCCGTAGCGGATCTGGAGCCAGTCTAGTAGACGAATTCCTGATGAGGGGGGCAAACGCTGGGAAAAATCAGACAACGTGTAGTACCCGGTACGGCGTCGAACCCACAGGTACAGCCCGCCAAGCTCAGGGGGGTCTTGTGCAAGTTGCTTGCGGGCCAACTGCCAGGCGTAGTCCGCAGACTGCAAGCGTGCCGTGCGGCGCGCCGCCTGCCAACCTTCGAACCGACGCCAGGCCGCGTACAGCCAAGGCCTGCAGAGATAAATCAGTCCCCCACCTAACAGCAACAGGCCGATCAACCACAGCCACTGCGCTGACAGGCGCAACTGTGCCTGGCGACCGAGCGCCCGCAAGTCTTCGTCGATGGAAAAGGGGGCTTTATAAGTGCCTTCGGTGACGTTCAAATCGATGGGCGGCAGCGTTGCCTGCCTGGCTTGGCCGCTGGCGGCGTCCCACCACTGCAGTTCCATCGCAGGCAGTTGGTAGTGCCCGGCGGCGGACACCACGTAGGTCACGCTGTCTTCACGCTGGCCACCGCTCGTGCCACCCCGACCATCACTGAGAGGTGTCACTCTGGGCGTTTGCACATAACGTTTGAGGCCGGCAACTTCGCTCAAGGGCGGCGGCGGTAGCAACATTGCCTGGGCGCCCTCGGCGCGGGTCAGTACACGCCGGGTAATGCTGTCGCCTGCTCTCAGTGGCGAATGCGACAGCTGCGTCTGTTGCTCGAGGCTAACCTTGCGCGCCACCAGGCGATGCCCACCCGTGTCACCCGCCAGTGCCTTGGCCACCCACGACAGCGGTTCGCTGGTGAGCGTCAACGGGCCATCCGACTGCCCTGGGAACACCTGAAAGGATTGCGCCGGGAGGGTGAAGGTCTGGGCTGCCTGCGGGGTGATCTGGTAGGTGTAGCGCAGGCCGAAGAAAGTCTTGCCATCGTGCTCTTGGTTCAGGTGCTGGGCCTCGCCGCTCGGCGCACTCACGGTGGCGCCCGGTAAGTCGATCAAAGGCAGCACTGGCGGTTGGGTGAACCAGGTATCGACCAGCAGATCGACCTGCAATTCGACGGTGGCGCCTACCACCGTGTCGCCGCCAGGCACCAGACGCGCCTGCACCCGAGCCTCGGGCGCCGCCATTGCAAGCAACGGCAGGTACAGCCCTAGCAGTAACAGCAAGTGTCTCATCAGCTGCCCTCCGCAGTTTGTCGCGAGGCGTCCTGCAGCAGGAACTTGCGCCTGAGAAACTGGGCCGGCGAGGTGGTCAGGTTGTTCAACCAGACCTGATCGGAAGCTGCCTGCGGCGTCTGCTGTTGCTTTTGCTTGGCGCCTTTGGAGGGCGTCTGGTCCTCTACCACCTTGTCAGCCTTCTCATCCGGGGTGCCGGCTTTTTGCTGATCTTCATAGTCCTTGAGCAACGCCTCGGCCAGCGCCAGGTTGGCGGTGGCCTCAGGAAATACGGGCTGCTGCTTCAAAGCCTGCTGATAGGCCTGGACCGCCTGGGGAAACTTGAACTGGCGCACGTAGATGTTGCCCCGATAGAAGTAGGCCTGCGCGCTGTCAAGCTTGCCGAGGCTGGCCAAGGCGACGTCGTAGTCGGCAGCGTTGTAGGCAGCCAGGCCTTTCCAGTAGGGGTCGGTGAAATGCGCAGCGGCCTGAGGGTAGTGGCCATGTTCGAAGGCCCAGCGCCCCTGTTGGTTGGCGGTGAAGAACGCATCGGCCACAAGCCCGGCCTGGGCGTTTTGTGGCTGGGCGCCTAGTAGCACTGCCACCAGTACGCTAGCCATCCACTGCACCTTCCAACCACGGCGCAGGCACAACAGTGCAATGAGCGCCAATGGCCAGCACAGCCAATAGCCGGCGTCCTTCCAGTGCACCTGCTGCGGGTCGCCCTGGGCCGCCTGAAAATGCTGCTGCGCATGCAACTCGACCCAATCGAGGTCATCGTCGTTCAAGGTCAGGCTGCCCAACGGGCCATTGCTGGCCTTGGCCAGCTTTCGCAAAGCGTCTTCGTCGAAAACCGCCTGTAGCGGCCGCCCATCGGCGCCGATCCGTGTACGGCCCTGAGCATCCCGCAGCACGCCGGCATCGCGGCTGCCGACCGCCAACACCATCACTTGCAGATCACTGCCCTCGAGCGCTTTTGGGATTGCTGCGAACTGCCCGGCATCGGCGCCATCGGTAAGCAGGACCAGAGTGCCAGGTACTTGCTCGGCGGCCAGCAAGCGCTTGGCCACCTCGATCACCCCCAGCACGTCCTTGCCTGGCTGGCTGATCAGATCGGTGGACAACGCCTGCAGGAAGGTGTCGAGCAGTTGCGGGTCTTGCGTCGCCGGCAAGACCAGATGCGCGCTACCGGCATAGACGACCAGCGCGGTTCGCGCCCCTGCCCTGCGCATGACCAGGTCGTGCAGCGTGTGCTTGGCGGCCTGCAGGCGCGAGGGCGGCACATCGTCGGCATCCATCGAGGGCGAAAGGTCCAGCGCCAGGATCAACGGTGCTCGATTGTCGACGAACGCCGGAACATCGCGCTGCCAGGTCGGCCCGGCAGCGGCCAGCGCCCCGATGCCGAGCAGTGCAGCGAGCAGATGGACCGGCCGTACGCGCTGCTGTTCTTCTGGGGTGATGATCAAATGCGCGACCAGGTGCGGGGCGATGATGCCCTGCAATTGCCGCTTCAGATCATTGCGCCGCTGCCAGGCCCAAGGCAGCAACACGGCCGGAACCCACAGCAACAGCCAGTAAGGGCGAAGCAGATGCAGCGCGTTGAGGTCGATGTCCATATCAAGGCCTCGCCGGCGCGGGCTTTGCCCGCAACGGGCCGGCTATCGCTGCCAGGCCGTGACTCAGGGCCAGCAACAGCAAAGCCGCGCCTAACGGCCACCAGAACAGGTCCCGCTTGGGTTGGTGGCTGAACGTCTTGACCGTGTGCGGCGTGATTTGGTCGAGCGTGGCGTACACCTGGGCCAAGGCACTGCGGTCGTCGGCGCGGAAGAACCGACCGGCAGTGGTGCGCGCGATATTTTCCAGCGCCTGCAGGTCGACCTTGTCCTCACCGCTGGCCTGAGGATCGCCAATGCCGATGGTATGAACCGTGATGCCGCGTGCATGTGCCAGGGCTGCGGCGTGCTCCGGCGTGATCGCACTGCCGGTGTCATTGCCGTCACTGAGCAAAATCAGCACCTTCTCCTGTTCCTTGGCCTGGTCCAGCAGTTTGATGGCAAGGCCAATGGCATCACCGATCGCGGTGTTCGGCCCGGCCATGCCCACCCCTACCTCATCGAGCAGCAGCAACAGACTGGCATGGTCCAGGGTCAAGGGTGCCTGGGGGTAGGCACCGGTCCCGAAGACGATCAAGCCAATGCGGTCTTGCTTGCGCTGGTCGATGAAGTCACGCACCACTGTTTTGACCGCGCTCAAGCGGTCCACTTGCTGGCCATTGCCATCTGTGAAGTCCTTGGCCTGCATGGACTGGGAGATATCGATGGCCAGCAGCATGTCGCGGATCGGCTGGTCGTGCTCGATGGCCTTCTCCACCAGCACCGGCCGCGCACAGGCCGCCAGCAGCAGCCCCCACACCAGCAGGTTGATAACCACTTGCCAGCGACCGCCCGAACCTTGTGAGGTGCTCGGCAATTGATTGACCGCCCGGCTCATGGCAAAGAAAAACGGCACCCGCAACGCACTGTGCGCCTCGTGATACGGACGCAGAAACCGGTACGCGAGCCAGGGTAACGGCAGCAGCAAAAACACCCAGAGGTAGTCAAACTGCCACATGGTGGGCCTCGATCCAGCGTCGGCAGGTGTGCACCAGGGTGCTGAGTTCTTCGGCGCCGAGCGATTGCACCCGCGCATCAGGCGCATAGGCCAGGGTCTGCAGGCGCTCGGCAAACTGTTCGGGCAGCGCAAAGCGTGCCCGTTGCTGAAGAAAAGCCTGCCAGTGCGAGCCTGACAAACTGTGCACGGGCGGTGCATCGGGCATCGACAGCGCGACGCGCTTGAGTAATTCGGGTAGTTCCCGCAAGGCCTGTAGGCGTTGCTCGGGGATAGCCAGAGCCACATCGAGTTGGTTCAGCCGTTGCAACGCCTCACGCCGGTAACGTTCACGCTGCCAGCGCCGCCAGGCAAGCACGGCATAGGCAAGCGCCGCCGCCAAGGCAATCGCCAGCAATACCCACCAGCCCCAAGTTTGCGGGGCATAGCTGAACGGGGATACCGGTAGCGGTAGCTCCTTGAGCTGGTCGATCGTTGCCGCAGGCGCAGGCGCGTTCATCGGGCACCTCCCGCAAGCCGGCCAAGCTCGCGCCGCAGTTGGTCCAGCACCTCTTCACCGGTACTGATCAGCATCAACGGAATCTGGCTACGCCGCAGCAGTTCGGCCACCGCTTGCAAGCGCCCGGAGAGATAATCGCTCAACGGCCGCTGCACGTGGCGACGGCCAACTTCAAGGTCGACCTGCAATTCACCTTGGGTCACGGTAAGCCGCCCCTTGTCTGGCACTTCCAGGGCGATGGGGTCGTACACCTGCATGGCGATCACATCGTTGTGCGCACTGAGCTGGCGCAGCAGTTTCAGGGTCTGTTCGGTAACCCCGGCAAAGTCACTGATGATGCACACGAGGGCATCATGCCCGGCGATGCCGATGGCGTCGCGCAGCATGTTATCGAGTTGCACCTGTTGTTCACTGTCCGGGCCTGCTGCGCTTAGGCTGTTGTTGCTGCGCACCACGGCCGCGCAAAACTGCTGTACCCGTGCGCGACTGCGCAGCGGCTTGATATGCACCACCTGCTTATCATCGAAGACCAAACCGCCTACCCGGTCGCCGGCATGCAGGGCAATCCATGCCGACAACGCCGCAAGCTCGGCGGCGGTAACCGACTTGAAACTGCGCTGTGAGCCGAAGTACATGTTCATGCGTTGATCCACCAGCAGCAGCGTCGGCCGGTCCCGCTCCTCGGTGAAGGTGCGCACGAACGGTTTGCCGAAACGCAACGAGGCACGCCAGTCGAGGTGGCGCAGATCATCGCCAGGGATGTAGCGACGCAGCTCGTCGAAACTCAGGCCGCGACCCCGCAGGCGTGAGGCATGATTGCCCGCCAGGATGCTGGCCAACGGCTGCCGGGCCAAGAAACTCAACCCGCGCACGCGATGTTCGAACGCCATGAGCTGGCTTAGCGAGGCATAGACGAAACCATCCTGGGTCGGTTGCATGGGCTCACTCCGCTCAGGCCGGGATCGCCACTTTGTCCAGCAGCCGATCGATCACTTGGTCGGCACCGATGCCATCGGCGACGGCGTCATAAGACAGCTGCAGGCGGTGGCGCAACACGGGGTGGACCACCGCCCGCACATCGTCCGGCGTGACGAAATCCTGCCCGGCCAGCCAGGCATGGGCGCGCGCCACCCGGTCCAGGCTGATGCCGCCACGCGGGCTGGCGCCGATCTTGATCCAGCGCCCAAGGTCGGGGTCATGCTCGGCCGGGTGGCGAGTGGCATTGATCAGATCGATCAGGTAGCGATCGACCGCTGGCGAAACTTCAATCCCGGCAATGGCGCTGCGCGCTGCGAACACCACCTCCTGGGGCAAGCGCTGAGGCGCCTGGTGCGCGTGTCCGGCTTGCTGTTCCTCGCTGCGCACCAGGCGTAGCACCTGGGTCTCATCCTCGACTTTGGGGTAGTCCAGTTGCAGCTTCATTAGAAAGCGGTCCATCTGCGCCTCGGGCAACGGATAGGTGCCCTCTTGTTCGATGGGGTTCTGGGTTGCCAGCACCATGAACAGCCCAGACATCGGGTAGCTCTGGCCGGCCACGGTAATCTGGCGCTCTTCCATGGCTTCGAGCAGGGCCGCCTGAACCTTGGCCGGGGCGCGGTTGATTTCGTCGGCGAGAATCACGTTGCCAAACAGCGGCCCGGGTTGAAACTTGATCTCGTTGCCCTGCGCGGTCTGCTGGAGGATTTCGCCACCGGTGATGTCCGATGGCAGCAGGTCCGGAGTGAACTGAATGCGCCGCATGCTGGCTTCCAGATGCGTCGCCAGGGCCTTGACCGTGCGCGTTTTGGCCAGCCCTGGCAGGCTCTCCAGCAAGACATGCCCATTGGCCAGCAAGCCAAGGATCACATGGCGTATGGTATCCGCCTGGCCCAGCACGCTCTGCGCCACACTGGCTTCAAGCTCGGCTATTTGCTCGCGTATATCCACTGATCCCTTCCTTGTCAGCCGGGGCACCGACAGGGTGCCCCCTGGATGTTCGCAACTGCTGAAGGCGACGAGGTAAATCTAGACGCTTACCTCGATCGCGCCAGCTCATTGGGTGCTTTCGTACTTTTGCCAATAGGGCTCGATGCTCTGCAATCGAGGATCGTCCGGGGCAACTTTGCGCATGCGCTGGACATACGCATAGGCTTCACTGCGTTCACCGGCCAAGGCATGCAAGTAGATCAGCGAGTACAGCAGGTCGGCGTTCTCCGGTGCCTGCTGCAGCCCACGCTCAAGGGCCACCAAGGCTTCATCGCGGCGGTTCATGCGCGACAGCAAGAGGCCTTGGTTGTAGCGGATGCGCGAATTACCCGGCAGCGCAACGGCCGCATTTTCCATCCAGTTCAGCGCTTCCTCAGGCTGACGTCGCTCTACCAGCAGCAGTGCCAGCATATAGGCCAGGTTGCCGTGGTCGGTGGCCGGCATCTTCTCCAATGCCAAGCCTGCACGCAGCACCTTTTCCGCCTCATCCAGCTGTTGCTCGGCCGTTGCTAGGTTAGCCAGGTTGACCCGCGCAGGGACAAAGTACGGGTCCAGGCGCAATGCCTGACGGTACTGGTCCATGGCTTCTTCTTGGCGCCCCTGGCGGCTCAACAGCACCGCCAGGTTCAAGCGCCCACCGGGCAGGTCGGCATTGCCGCGCAGACGCGCCTCATAGTCCGCCAACGCAGCGCTGAACGTGTCCAGCGATTGCACCGGCACCTGCGCCTTGGGCACATCGGCGAGCGCCCGGACCGCCTCGTCGCGTACTGCCAGGGCGGGATCTTCAAGCAAGGGCAGCAACGGCTTGAGGCGCTGCTCCGGCGGCACACTTGAAAAGCCCGACGCGGCGTACGCGCGCACCAGCGGGCTCGGATCCTTGAGTGCCCAGCCCAGGCTGATCAACGCCTGCGGGCCAAGGTCGGCCATCTGTTCGGCGGCACTGGCGCGAACGATGGTCGGCTTGCTCTTGTCTGCCAGGACCGTATTCAACAAGCTCAACGGTATCCCTTCGCCGTTGCGCACCGCTTGGAACGATTCACCAAACAGTGCGGGCCGCTGCTGCTTGCCGAACCACTGCTCGATTGCCTTGGCCGCCCAGGCCGGTTGCTGGTCCTTGTGACAGGCGGTGCAGGCATCGGGGCTGTCGACCTTGCTGGCGAGGTCTGGCCGCGGGATCCGCAAACTGTGGTCACGACGGGGGTCGACCACCATGTAGGTCTTGGTCGGCATGTGGCAGCTGACACATTGGGCGCCGGGGCTGCCCGCAACATGATGATGATGGGCGGGGGTATCGTAATCCTTGGCCTGCAACGTGGCGAAGCGGGCCACCGGGGGGTTGCCGTTGTGGCATTGCAGGCACAGGCCGTTGCCTTCGACTTTCACCTTGCTGGTGTGCGGATTGTGGCAATCGGTACAACCAACACCTGCGTTATACATCTTGCTTTGCGTGAACGAGCCAAACTCGTACACCTCACCGTCGATCTGGCCGTCGGCGTGATACAGGCCGCTACGCAGCGTCGCCGGCAGGCTCTGGTCAAGCTGCGGGTGACCGGGCAGTTGGCCCACGCCCAGCGTTTGCCGGCGGCTGTGGCAGAACGCGCACTGTTCGACCTGGCCCTGACTGCCCAGTGCCTTGTAGTCGACCGCCAGGCCGATGTCCTTGGCCGACGCGTGGGTGTGATCGCCAGGCGCAGCTTTGTTCGCCCAGTCGACATGCGCCTGGCCGGGGCCATGGCAACTCTGGCAACCGACATTCTGTTCTTTCCAGGTGGAAGCGAAGCTGTCCTGACGATCGTCGTAGTTCTTCATCAAACGGGTTGAATGGCAATCCGCGCACATGCCGTTCCAGTTCTGGTAGCGGCCAGTCCAGTGCAAGGGGTCATCGGGGGCAAAGCGTTGGCCTGGGTAGAGCGAGAACCAGCGTTGCCCGCCTTCCCCCTTGGTTCTGCTGTCCCAGGCGATGGTCAAGGCCTGCAAGCGCCCCCTGGGCAGGGCTACCAGATACTGTTGCAGCGGGTAGTGGCCGAAGGTGTAGAGCACTTGAAAATCTGCAGGTTTACCGTCTTCACCTTCGGTATTGACGAAAAAACCACCCTGCTTGCGGAAGAAGCGTGCCGTTACCCCGGCCTCGTCGAACGATGCCCCCTTGAAATTGCCCAGTACGTTGGCCTCGGTGGCATCGCGCATGGCCCAGCCGTGATCTGAATCTTTCCATTCCTTGGCCTGCGCAACGTGGCAGCCAAGGCATGTCGTGGTAGCCACGTAACCTTCGGGCTCAGTCGCAGGCCTGGGTGCCTGGCCGGCTTCCTGAGCAGCTAACGCAAAGCCCGACGGGCCGAGCACCAGGGTGATCAACACCGCCACACACCACCAAGCCTTCAATTGCCCACCCAGGTCCTTCTTGTCGGTACGACGCCCCATCCCTTAGCTCCACGGTCAACGCGAACAATCGGCCCTTTGGGCTCTTCTGGCGCCATGCGCCTATGCCTGCGTGATCAGGCTAGCGCATGGGGCCGACAACGAAAGGTCAATACGCTGAAAAATCAGGCTCCTCAGGCCAACCGCTGTCGCCTTGAAACAAGCCAACGGCTGGACCACAAGCCACGACGGGCAACGCCGACACCTGAGGTTGCAGCACTTTTCCGGTAGACGATCCCCATGGCACCCGGCATTTCCCGTCTGGTCTGTGACTGATCTGAATCGGCATAACGCACAACCGCTCAAGCGCCCCGATGAGGCTCAGGATGACCCTTCAACCGCTCTGCCCCGACGCTCTTGCGCGCGGAAAAGCGCATCGCCTACCAGTTCCTCGATGGCAGCGTAGCCACCAAAGAACGGGAGCGCCGAGTGAATGCCTTCCAAGCGGGTTCAGGTGAGATCTTCCTCTTCAGCCTGAAGGCCGGCGGCAGTGCCTGAACTCTACTCACACATCGCACAACAGTTCGATAATCGCACAAAATCCGCTTAGCTCCCTCTACTTGTGCACGATCTTGCGGCACGCTAGTACGCAGTCACCCAACAATTCCTAGGTGCTGATTGGCCCACCGCTTCGCCACGCGAAGACAAGGTCGATAACCCACACTCCAGGAAAAACCAGGAGCTCGCTTTGATCAATAAAACGTTTGAGTCCATCGCCAGCGCGGTGGAAGGCATCACCGACGGTTCGACCATCATGGTCGGTGGTTTTGGCACTGCCGGCATGCCGTCTGAACTGATTGATGCCCTGATCGCCACCGGTACCCGCGACCTCACCATCATCAGCAACAATGCCGGCAACGGTGAGGTCGGGCTTGCCGCGCTGCTCAAGGCGGGCAGCGTACGCAAGGTGGTCTGCTCGTTCCCGCGCCAGTCCGACTCCTACGTGTTCGATGAACTGTACCGGGCCGGCAAGATCGAGCTGGAAGTGGTACCGCAAGGCAACCTGGCCGAGCGTATCCGTGCTGCGGGCTCGGGCATCGGTGCGTTCTTCTCGCCGACCGGCTACGGCACCCTGCTGGCCGAAGGCAAGGAAACCCGTGAAATCGACGGCCGCCAGTACGTTCTGGAGATGCCGCTGCACGCCGACTTCGCGCTGATCAAGGCGCACAAGGGCGACCGTTGGGGCAACCTGATCTACCGCAAGGCCGCCCGCAACTTCGGCCCGATCATGGCCATGGCCGCCAAGACCGCCATCGCCCAAGTTGACCAGATCGTCGAACTCGGTGAACTGGACCCGGAACACATCATCACCCCGGGTATCTTCGTCCAGCGCGTGGTCGCCGTCTCCGGCGCTGCCGCTTCTTCGATCGCCAACGCTGTCTGAGGCCTGCCATGACCATCACCCGAAAACTCTCCCGTACCGAGATGGCCCAGCGCGTGGCCGCAGACATTCAGGAAGGCGCCTATGTAAACCTGGGCATCGGCGCACCGACCCTGGTGGCCAATTACCTGGGCGACAAGGAAGTATTCCTGCACAGCGAAAACGGCCTGCTGGGCATGGGCCCAAGCCCTGCGCCGGGAGAAGAAGACGATGACCTGATCAACGCCGGCAAGCAGCACGTGACCCTGCTCACCGGCGGTGCCTTCTTCCATCACGCCGACTCCTTCTCGATGATGCGTGGCGGCCACCTGGACATCGCCGTACTGGGCGCCTTCCAAGTGTCGGTCAAGGGCGACCTGGCCAACTGGCACACCGGCGCCGAAGGTTCGATCCCAGCTGTAGGCGGTGCGATGGACCTCGCCACGGGCGCCCGCCAAGTGTTCGTGATGATGGACCACCTGACCAAGTCCGGCGAAAGCAAGCTCGTGCCCGAGTGCACCTACCCGCTGACCGGTATCGGTTGCGTAAGCCGCATCTACACCGACCTGGCCGTGCTGGAGGTGACGTCAGATGGGCTGCAGGTGATAGAGATCTGCGCCGACATCGACTTCGACGAGTTGCAGAAGCTCAGCGGCGTGCCGCTGTTCAGGTAATCCACCCTGCCCGTATGACGCCTGGAATCCCCGGGCGCCTCTACTTGGCCAAGCTGGGCCACGTGCGCGTTGGTGAGAGGCGTTGATGACATTTCGTGATACCTCGGCGTCACTCAGGTAAGCTCTGCCCCCTGTAAGGCAGCGCATGGCGGGTCTTGATTGAATCAACGGCCGCCATGGGTTGACCCGCCGACATCACCACCAACCGATAAGGAAATCTCATGCGTAAACTCAAATTCGTGCTCATGGCGTTGCCGTTCTGCGTACTGGCCGGCTGCGGCGGCGACGCGTTGGAAGGCACTTACGAACAAACCACCACCGTGATGGGCTTCCAGGGTCCCAAGCAGACGGTAGAGTTCTCGAGCGACTACATCATCGCCAACGGCAACAAGGTCAAGGTTGACGAGTGGGAGCGCAAAGATGATGTGGTCACTGCTCGCAACAAGGACGGGGTAGCCCTGATCAACGTTCGCGTACTGGATGGCGGCAAGCGCCTGGAAGCCGTTGGTGGCAGTGACATGGCCAAGAACGTGTTCGTGCGGGTAGATTGATCTGGCGGGGCGGGCGTTCGCCTGCCCCCAAACACCGACCTTGGTCTGATCAGGGTAAAGCCGAGTGAGCCAATCTGATGCTCGCAATGGCGCAGGATGCCTATCGGCTGCACTGAGGCCAGGATTTGTTGGCACGCTCTACTTCTGAGCCGGATGCACCGCCTGCAAGTGGTTGGAAAACCCTGCCTCCGTTTCACAGCGCCAGGTCGCCCACAGCTTGCTACCGGCCTCACTGCCCATGTCCAACTCGAACGCCAACCAGTTCCGGGATGGCATCACATAGCGATTGAACCCTGGGAACAGCATCATCTCGACACAGTGCTGCACATCGATGGACTGGACCTTGCTCGCGGTATGGTTCAGCAACTGCAGAAACAGCCGTTCGGCCACGCCGATCAACGAAGGATGCACCACACCCGACGAGGTGAATTGCTGAATCTGCGCCCAGTTCGAGGTCGGCGGGATGTCTCGGCGATAACAGCTGCCCCACGCCGCGACGTGCACGTCCCCAGAAGCGATGGATACCCGCAGCAGCCTCTGCTCGGCAATCCGGGTCAGCGATTCCAGCAGGCGCTTGCGCTCGCCCTCGTGATCGCCGTGCGACCAATGGTCCTTGAGGTCGTCAGCATTGCTGTCGAGCACATGGTCCTGGCCGAAGGTATCGAGTAACCCTTCAGCCAGCGACAGTTTGGGGTGCGCGACTGGCACCGAGGACATGAAGATCAGGTGCTGGCATTTGCTCCCCGGATGAGCAGGCTCACCGTCACGCAGTGTGCCGAGCCAAGCCTGCATGGCAGCCCACGTCGCGGCCCCCATCACCTGGGTGCGTGAACGCTCGGTGCGCAAATCAGCCACGAACAGTGATACCGGCCCTATGTGAAAGCCGAAACTGAAGCCCGGTTGGCCATCCAGAAGTGGCAAGGCCAAACGGTCCCCTTTCAGCCGTGTGCCCCATGCTATCGGCTCGTACTGAGGGTCCTGCTGGGAAACATTTGCACGCTTCAGCCCTTGCAGCGGCGGCAAGTCATCCAGGGCATGCTGCAACTGAAACACCCAGAACGCCTTGCGCGCGTGGCGCATCATCACCTGGAACAACTCACAGTGTTGCATGGCGGGGCTGTAAGACCCCCAGCCGTCGAAGATGTCGTGGTCGTCCCACATCATCACCGTGGGGATTCTCGCCATCGCATCAGCGGCATCCAGGTTCGGCTTGGCCTGGCCCCAGTCACGCCGAGTATCCGGCAGCCAACGCTTGGCATAGAGCCCGAAATAGTAAGATTCGATCTCCCTCTCCAGCGTCACGCCTACCTTGAATGCCAACTGCTCCTTGCGCGACAGCCCGACCCATTTCTTGAGCGCTGTTATATCTTCCCAGATCGAATCGAAGTAAATCTGGTCGCCCCCCATCAACAGCAATTGAAAGCGCTTCAAGCCCTTGTCATGGATACGGGCTTCGTGCCAAAGCTGCTCCTTGTCCAGCACGTAACCTGCATCGCGCAGCGTACTGTCATGGTTACTGATCAGGTCAGCCCAGACGGCGTTTTCAGGGCGCACCAACTTGCGCATGCCACTTGGGTCGGAGAAGCCATTGCAAGAGACGTAGGCCATTCTCGGCGCATAGTCTCGGCCGGGCACGGAGAACTGCCATTGCGGCCCGCCCTGCGCTGCACCAAATTGCACCGTTCGCTCCTGGGCCTGTTGCTCGCAGCTCAGGTCATAGCGAAGGATGGTTTCCTTGCCATGCTCCAGCAACACCTTCGGCGCAGCGCATGCCCGCCCTTCAATAACCAGCGCGGGGAATGCAGAACCCTGTGCAACCCCGACCAACGCAGTCACTTGCCACTGCCCGGTTTCACTGACGCCGCGAAAAGACAACACCGGCCCTACGGTAAAGCGTGCTTTGGACATCCCTGTTATCTCCCCTCAAGCTCGGCAGCAATAACGCTGACAATTCTGGCGCGCGAAACGGCTCTCTTGGCCAGCCTCTGCGCTTCACCGGTCTGGTCCAGCCATTCTCTGAAGCGCTGCAGCGCATGGCGCGTTTGCGACGCATCGCGGCAGTTGGCCAGGAAGGCAAACTGTACCTTCTGTACATCATCGGCGACAAACACACCGAAGGGTCCGCTGACCACGGTTGCATCAGCAAAGCCCAGCAACGCCGTGGCCTGATGCTCTGTAGCCCCCCGATGGCAGGCAATCAGGTGCAACGGCCCATGCCCGCCTTGCAATAAATGAGCATGCTCATGGTCACGTAGAAAGGGTTTACCCACCAACTCACGCGCAGCGGCAACGGTGAACGCAGCCGGGATTGCATGGACAAACACAGCGATATTCACGTCGGCCATTGGAACAATGGCATACGCATCGCCCACAGGGGCTTCGCCACCCGTAAGCGCCTGCAGCAACACCGTTTCCATCGCGCGTTTGCGCTGACGAAAGTCCATCCGTGTCCAATCGAGCGCCTGGCCCATGTCGAAGCGGCTCGAAGCGGCAGCGGTTACCCCACGCTGGGTCAGAACCACCACCGCGTCGAGCAGCGCTTCCTGAACGCGGTCGCGCAACTGCTCGACAGTAGAGACCATTCCCCCCCTGAACGGGGTCTGTTGCGCGATAAACGCCTGGAAGCGCTGATTACGTGCTGCCTCAGCTTCCCGGCTATCACCGATCGGAATATTCGGCATGGCGATGAAGCGCACCTTCCCGCGCGTGGTGGCAAGCCCTTCCATATACTCCGCATGGCAGATGCCGATGTCACCGTCACCACTGGCCCAGCCGGCATTGCCATTGGACAGCACCAACAGCACATCGCAATCGCGCACGGCTTGTAAACAAGCGTCCCAACTGTCCTGCATGCCATCGGCTGGGGGGGCATCTTCGTTGATCCAGACTTCGAACAGTTGTTTGCCGAACAGCGTCGTGCCTTCTATCTCACGCTTGAGCTGCGCGCGGATACTGCTGAGGGTTTGATCGCTGCCAGCGGGAAAACGGTCGTTGCAGCGACTGGACAGCATGACGCTGATTTTCTTTGACTGGGCCATCCTTGCTCCTGCCCCACGTGCGAGGCCTCAACAGTCTTTGATCGATAACAGGTTTTCGCCCCAAGCATAGATCAGGCGAAGGCCGTGTCTAAAAGCATCGAAGGGTATTCCTATCGGCAATCAGTGAAGCCTCATGCAGTTTGGCCGCTAAACACTGAACAGCAGTTCCTTGTCAAAGTACTTCACCGCGACATGATGGCCAGTGCCAACCAGGTCGAACGGTTCGCACATGGCGCCTGTCGAGACGATATCGCCCGCACGCAGAACCTGCCCGCGCTCAGCCGCATGGGCATACAACGCTGCCAGCGAATGCATCGGGTCTGTCGCGGCATCGCCGAACAAACCACGCGCCCGTGGCACGCCATCCAGATGCACGACCGCGGTCGCGGCAAGTTCAGTCAGCAATCTATCGTCGATGCCACTGCAAATGTGCTCCCCGATGACCAGCGCTTCAAAACCGACGTTGTCGGCCACAAAGCTCGGCCAGCCGACACTTTTGCGATCAACAAAGCGTGAGCGGACGACCTCGAAGGTTACGCAGGTGGCACGGATATCGTCAGCTGTCGGTGCGCGCCCCGGTTCAGGATGTACATCGCGGTCAAGCACGAACGCAACTTCACATTCGACAGTGACCGGCGTCAGCGCCGGCAACGGTACCCTGACCCCGCTTGGGTGGCAGCGCGCAGCATCGAGTTGCCCAACCAGCGGCCGTGTCAGCTTGCCGGCGTGCATGGCCGCTGGGCTGCCGACCCCAAGTTTCCAACCGACACGTTGGCCACCCGCCGTACTGAACAGCCGATCCTGAGCGTCGTATCCCTGGTCGAGGGTCTCGGGTTTCAGGTGCGCGGGCAAACACTGCAGAAGGTCGCCGCTGCGCCATGCGCGCAACAGGGCATCGGCGGTTGGCTGGGGCGTGAACGTCGAAGGAGTCATCAAGGCCTCTGGCTGAGTGGGCGGGTCAATGGGTTGCAGGTGGGGTACGGAATTGCACATCGAGCAGCGCCTCGAATACTTTGATCATGGCGCCTTTGTCCTGGCTGCCATGGCCTTGCAGCAGTGCCGTCTGGTAGGTCGCGGTGGCAGCCGCCAACACCGGTAGTGGCAGGCCCATCTCGGCGCTCAGCTGTGCACCGTGACGCATGTCCTTGTAGGCATCCTGCAGCGGGTAGCTGCTGGTGAAGCTGCCGGCCAGAATATGCGGCAGAAAGTATTCCGAAGCGTGGCTGCGCCCGGTTCCAGTGTTGACCACGCGGCTGACCTGCTGGGCATCCAGGCCCAGCTTGCAGGCCATGGGCAGGATTTCGGCAAGTGCTGCGATGTTGATGTTGTAGAGCAACTGGTTGATCAGCTTGGCCAATTGGCCGCTGCCCACCGGGCCCATATGAAGGATGGTCGATGCCATGGTCTGCAGGTAAGGACGCATCTGTTCAACGACCTCGGCCTGGCCACCACACATGGCGGTAAGCGTGCCGTCGCCAGCGCGCTGGGCCATACCCGAGACAGGGGCGTCCATGAAACGCACGCCCAGCGAGGCGAGGCGGCGCGCGATGTCGAGGGTCTGGGCATACCCGAGGGTACTGGTATCGACCACCGTACTGCCAGGGCGCATCCATTGCGCCAGGCCCTGGGCAGAAAACAGCACCTGCTCGACAACCTGGTCATCGGGCAAACAGAGAAACACCGTGTCGCAAGCGGCCAAGGCCTTACGCTCATCGGTCGGCTGCGCGCCCAGACGCTCAAGCGCCGCATACGCCTGACCGCTGGCAGAACTCACCAGCAAGCCCGGGTAAGCGCTGAGCAGGTGGGTTGCCATGGGCAGCCCCATTGTTCCCAAACCGATAAAAGCGATGGTCATCATGCGGCCCCTGGTGGTTGAGCAGCACATCCTAGACAGGCTTGTTCATAATGAAAAATATATTGTTATGATGCTCGCGATCACATTTTGTTATGGAGCGGTGGCATGAACCTGAAAGCGCTACGCTGCTGCGTCGAGGTCAATCGCCAGGGCAGTTTTACCAAGGCTGCGAAAAGCCTGCACATCGCTCAACCGGCATTGAGCATGGCGATTACCCGCCTGGAGGAAGAGCTGGGCATGATGCTGTTCAACCGCGCTGGCCGCCGTGTAGTGCCGACCGCAGAAGGCGAACGCTTCCTCGCCCGCATCGATTCGGTGCTGCGAGAACTCGACACGGCTCGCCAAGAACTGCGCGACATGGGGGACCTGCAAAGCGGCGAGGTGCGCCTGGGTATCCCGCCGATGTTCGGCCTCTATTATCTGCCTAGGCTGCTGAGTAGTTTTCGCAAGGCTTACCCAGGCGTTGTCATGACCGTGCTGGAAGGCAGCGCCGACGACATCAGCCAGCGCCTGGAGCGGCGTGAAATCGATGTGGCGCTGCTCGAGTCGCGGCGCGTCATCCCGTCCTGGGAGTCAGTACTGCTGGGCAAGGATGAAATGGTGCTGTGCATGCACGCGGACCATCCCCTGGCCACCCTGCCCCATCTTGAACCTGGCGATCTGCAGGACGTCGAGATGGCCGTATTCGACAGCACATTCCTGCAACGGCACATGCTCGACGCATTCGTCGCCACGCAGGGCGTGCGGTACCGGACTGCACTGCAGAGCAACTTCGTTTCGCTGGTGATCCAGGCAGCACAAGACAACGTCGGTATTGCCACCCTGCTGCGTTCGGTGCAGCAATGCACACCAGGGCTAGTCGGCATTCCCTTCGAACCCGCGCAGCACATGGACTTTCGATTGTGCTGGCGACGCGGTGAATACTTGGCCCTGGCAAGCCAGCGCTTCATTGCATTCGTCCGCGAAGACCGCACACTGGAACGCACGGCTGAGTAGCGCATCCCTGGTGTACGGTCGCCCTAGTGTGGTGTTTCCGAAACACCACACTAGGGGCAGCGTGCCTCAACGCCACTCGCTGTACGGCTCAAGCGGCGCCACCGGCAGCGCCAGGTTGCCCCGCCACGGCTCGAACAGGTAGCGCAGGTACAGCATGCCATGGCTCGGAGCATAGTCATCGCTGTGCTGCCAATCGAACCCGCCCCCCAGCACCCAGTGGTCGCTCAGGCGGCGTTCGAACAGGCCGCGCAGGCGGTAGCCCAGGCCGCTGCTGTCGCTGGCGTCGTTCATGGCATCGATGTTCGAGCGCACGTCATACTGCGCCAGTACCTTGTGGTTGATGTGCGCGTCCGGGTACAGGCGGCTGCGGCCGCTGTGGGCCTGGGACCAACCGACCGAACCTTCCAGCAGCAACGACCAGTCGTAGTTGCGCCAGGCGTAACTGACCGGCACGCCCACCGACGTGTAGCGTTGCGGGCTGTAATAGCCGCCCTGCCCCAGGCTGTAGCCGCCCAGGTCCTTGTCGTGACGCCAGTGCATCAGCGTCAGGCCAACGCGTACGCGCTCGTCGGCTTTCTCCACCAGGCGGTGGTAGTAGCCGGCCATGGCGCGAGTGCGCTGGTTGTCGGTGACGTTTTCGCCATACAGCCAGTGGTGCCCCAGGCTGGCCCAGACGCCGTTATCGCCCCCTTGGTCCCAGCTCAGGCCAAGCGTGCCGCCATTGGCCGTGACCCCGCCCCAGCGCACGCCGGTTGCCGGGTCACGTGCCCCGGCGAACGACAGCAGCGAGTTGCTCATTGGCCGCCGCGAAGCGGTCAGTGACCAGCCGACCTGGCCCAGGTCGCCGTTGACCGTTGCCCCACCCAGCCAGTTGTTGACTGCGTAGCCCTGGGTGGTGCCCAGGTCGAAGGCCCAGCGGCTGCCCTGCCAACCCAGCGCCAGCACACTGCCGTTGGCTGTCTGCGAGCCGCCCGTACACGCGGGCAGCGATTTTCCGTCAGCCGTCTGGCCAACAAACTGGCAGCTGCCGAAGTCGGGGGTGTAACGCCCCTGATCGTTCTGCTCGAACGAGCCCGCATCCATGCCGATACGTTCTACCCGCGCAAAGGCGGTGCCGTCCTGCCAGGGGGTATCGACATGCAACAAGGTCGACTGGGTGCTCAGCTCGGACGTGCCCGGCGTACCGTCATCCTCGCGCCAGCCGTAGTCATGCATCAGGGTCACGTGGGTATTGCGCTGGCGATACAGGGCATCGACGTCGCTGCGCAAGCTGCGCGCCAGCCAGTCATCGGCGCCCTGCTCGCGGCTGGCCAGTGTCAGCGCGCGGTCGTCGCGTGGCGACACGGCGGCGCGGTCGAGCAACTGCGCATCGGCCATGGCCGCCGCATAGAGGTCCAGCGCCCGTTGCGGGTCATCCTGCGCCACCAAGCGGGCGGCGTCGCGCCGCAGCAATGGATCGGGGCGCGCCTGCTGCGCGGCAATCCGGTCGAGCAGCCTCGCCGCTTGCTCGTGCTCGCCCAAGGCGACCCAGACCGCCGCCAAACGCCGTTGGGCGTTGCTGTCATCAGCGGCAAATTGTGGCACCTGCACGCCCAGCATGTGCCGGGCCTGCGCCAGGTTGCCTTCGGCCACGGCGCTTTCCATCACCCCAAGCCGCGCATCAGCACGCCCAGGCTGCACGGCAAGTACACGCTGGTAATAACCACGCGCTTTGCCAGGTTCACCGCGCGCTGCTGCCCAGTCGCCCAACAGCATCACGTCATCCGGGCTACCTTCACCACGCGCCAGACTGGCTTCCAGCAAAGCTGTTGCCTCGGCACCACGGCCTTGTGCCTGCAGCTGTTGCGCTGAGGCCAGGGTCATGCGCCGTTGAATACGCTGCTGCAGCGCGTGCATGTCCGGGGTCCAGGTCGCCTGCGGTACCGCGCCCAGGCTGTCCAGAGCCAAGGCATCACGGTCGCTGGACTCCAGGAACAGACCGTGGGCATAGCGGGTTGCCGGGTCGAGTGGCTGGTGCTGCACCAGCCTGGCGAATGCTGCGTCGGCCTCGGCGGTGCGCCCCTGGTGACGCAAGCTGTTGGCCAGCTGATAAACCAGCCAAGGCTCATCGGGGGCCAAGGCAGTTGCCTGGCCCAGCGCCTGGCTGGCCGCCTGCCAGTCTTCGCGCTGCAGGGCTTCATCACCCTGTTGGCGCAGGCGCGCCAGTTCCAGGCTGCGGCGCAGGCTGGCGAACTGCGCTTGCTGGCGTGGCGGCAGGCTGTCCAGGTATGCCTGCGCCTTGTCTGGCGACTGCGCCTGGTACACACGCATCAGGCCACGCACAGCGCTTTCGTTATCCGGCGCCATGCGCCGCACCTGCAGGAATTGGCGCTCGGCAGCTGCCGCATCGCCCTCTGCCAGCGCGACATCCGCCAGGCCCAGCAAGGCGTATTCATCCTTGGGACGCTGCTGGCGTGCCTGCAGGTAAAGGGCGCGCGCGCCTCGCAGGTCGTTTGCCTGCAATGCCCGCTCAGCTTTGTTGAGCAGCGCCCAATACTGGCTGGACGACTCCAGGTCTTTCCATTGGCTGATCCAGTAGGTGTCCTGCTCCTTGACGCTGGCCGCCCGGAACGCAGCGTTGGCGTCTTGGTAGCGGCTCTGGCGCATCAGCGCATAACCCAGGGCACCGTACAGGCTGGCATCGTCCGGATATTGGCGCAGCGCCCGGCGCAGTTGTGCTTCAGCTTCGGCGTTACGGCCCTTGTCGAGCAACGCCTTGCCCTGCTGGCCAGCCTGCCAGGACGGGTCGGCCAGCAGTTTGCGCTGCTGTTGCAGGTTATCGCTGGCCTGGGCCAGCAGCGGCGAGGCTGGGTAGCGTTGCAGGAAAGCTTGCCAGGCCGCCGCACTGGCGGTGCTCACCGCCTGCCCGGACAGGTAGTCGAACTCGCGCTGGGCAGCGGCATCGCGTGCGCCAGGGTCTCGCGACAGTTGATCGAGCAGCGCCAGCGCTTCGCGGTCGCGGTTTTCAGCGAACAGCCAACCGGCCAGGGTCTGGCGCAGCCCGGCGCTGCCGGGGTACTGCCGGTCCAGTTGCTGCAACTGGCGGATGGCTTCAGGGCGTTGGCCTGGCAGGTTGCCGCGCACGCGCCAGTAGTCAAGGGCCAGCTCAAGGCTGGGCGGTTCACCCGCAAACAAGTGCTCATACGCCGCCAGCGCTTCTTCATTGCGCCCGGTAACGGCCAACAGGCGTGCCTGCTGCAAGCGTCGCACGGCCTCTGGCTGCTGCAGCGCAAGCAGGCGCGTGGCCTGGCGTGCCTGCAGGCTGCCAGGCGCCAGGGCAGTGATCCGGGCCTGCAACTGCTGGGCCTCGGTGGTGTTCTTGTCACGCAACGCCAGGCTCAGGGCTGCCAGCAGCACGTCCGGGTTGCGCGGCTCCAGCAATTGCAGGCGGCCCAGTGCATCGCGCACCAGATCGTCACGGTGCAATGCCTCGCCCCGACGCACCTGGTCCAGCAGCCATTGGCGCTGTTCAGCGGCATCCTTGGGTTGCGCTACGGCCTGGCACGCCAGCGTCGCCAGCATCACCACACCAATCATTCGCTGCATGGCGCGCTCCAGGCCGGCAACAAGCGGCCGTGCGGGTCAAAACGGTAACGGGCTTCATCCCAGCCCTGGCCGAACAGCGCCAGCACCTGGCCGTAATAGGCCTTGGCCTCGACTGGCTGCTCGTGCAGGCGCTGACGCTGGGCGGCAAGGCTGGCAACGTGCGCTGGCGACGCGGCCAGCAATGGCAGCAATGCTGCAGAGAACCCCGCCGGGCCATGGCCGCTGGTGTTACCGCTGTGCGCATCAGCGCGTTCTGGCGGTAGCCCTTGGTGTGCGGTCACTGCCGCCATCGGGGCATAATGAGCCAGCAGTTCGGCACGTTGCGCTGCGCCCTCGGCCAGCATGCCGACCCACAGGTACACGCGAATGGCGTCGTAGTCGCCGCCGTTGCCATGCTGCGGGTCCGCAGCCAGCTCACCGGCCGGCGTCCACAGCAGCCAGTCCGGGGCGAAGCCCTTTGGCGACGAAGCCAGCCACAGACGCCGCGTGTTGGCGGCAAGTTCGCCCCACAGCGGGTCCACCAGGCTGAAGCGGTCCAACACCTGCAGCGGCAGGTAGCTTGGGTTCAAGCGGGTGCCGTTGGCATCCTCGAAGCCGTAGTCACCAGGCAGCAGCATCACCCCCAGGCCGGGCAGCTTGCGCACGGTCTGGGCGGCGATGCGCCATAGCATGTGCTGCCCCAGTTGCGTATAGGCAGGCATCTCCCAAAGCCGCCCCGCCTCCAGCAGGCTGTAGGCAATCCACAGGTCGGCGTCGCTGGCGTTGTTGGCATCCAGCACCTGCCACTGGTTCTGGCCCTTGCGCCCCCACAACCAGGCTGGCAGGTGCCGCGCCAGGTCGCCCTCGGCGAGGTTGTTGCCGGTCCAGCCCAGCACCTGCGCGAACGCCTTCCGGTCATTGCCCACCAGGGCGAAGAACAGCGCATAGCTCTGCCCTTCCGAGGTGGTGATCAGGCGCTCATCGCTCGGGTCGATGACCCGCCCGTCCACGCTCACCAGCTCGGCCTTGAAGCGCTCCCAGGCCGGCCACGGGCAGGCGGGTGCGGCATTGGCGAAAACGGGCAAGCCCAAGGCGACCAGCCCTACCAGCAACGGACGCACCATCACCCGCGCTCGCCCAAGCGACGACGGCCTGCCCAGCGTAAAGCCCGCCACAGCAAGAAGGCAAACAGCACCACGCAAAGGGCCGCGATCGCCGCCAGCAACACTGGGTGCTCGGACAAGTGGAACCACAGCAACATCCACCAGGGCAGCGCACCGACAAAGTAGTGCTCGCCGACGAACTGGCTGGTGACACCACTGCTGCGCACCAGCGTCACCGAACCGGCCACGGCATCGAGTTTGCCCACATCACCCAGCACGTCGCGCAGCAATGCGTAATCGCTGTCGCTGTTGGCCAGCAGGGCGACGACGCTGCGCTGCTCGTGGAACGGCGATTTCAACCCGGTGATGGCCGCGATCGGCGCCTGCGCGCTGACCGCCACACGGCTGCTCGCGGCCACCGGCGCGGTGTCGAAGCGCTGGCTGCCTGGCAACCCTGCGCTACGGCCTTGCAGCAGCCAGTCACGCTGGGCGCTGAGCAGCAGGCCGAGGTTAGGCGCATCGCTCAAGGCCTCGGGCAAGCTGCCAATCAGCAACAAGTCGGCATCGGCGGCCGTTGCCTGCTTCCAGTCATCGACCAGCTTCAGGCCAAGCGCCGGGTAACCGATTTGCCCGGCCAGCCCACCAACCGCATCGAGCAAGGTGCCAACCTGCATCGCCGTGGGCGTTGCCGGCATGATGACCAGGGTTTCGGAAAGGTCGGCCATGCGGCTGAACGGGAAGCCGCTGCGGGCGAAGGCGCGCAGGTCGGGCATGGCGATGTAATGGTGGTAGCCGGACAAGTCGATGGTCGAGTTTTCGTCGATCGCCGCGCGCACATCCACCGGCAGCGACGTCTGGCAATGATCGCGCTGGGCGCTGCCCAGGGTGCTGGCAAAGCTGAAATCGAAACGCAAGCGGTTGCGGTCACCGATCTTCAACGCCGGCACCAGCGATTTCTCGGTCAGTGCGCTGCTGTCACCGGACAACACCGCCAGGCGCACCTGCTCGAGCGTGCCGCCGCGCCGGTCGTTGCCCACCAGCGGCATGCTGGTGATGTACTGGTCATTGACGCTGATGCTCAGGCGCGATTCGTCAGTCACTGCCGGTGCCGTGTAGCGGTACAGCGTGCGCAACGGGATGCCCTGGTTGCGCCAGACGAACAAGTCTGGCGGCAAATTCAGTGACAGCGTCACCGGCCGCGGTTGCAGGCCACTGACTTGCAGCTGCTCGGGGTAGTCGAGCAGTTCGGCGAAGCGCACCGGCCGATCGGTGCGCGTCCAGTTTGGCGCGTCGTAGGGCTTGCGCGGCTGCAGCGCGGTCATCTGCTCGACCTGCACTCGGGCACCACGGAACAGGTTGTTGCCCACCGCCAGCGCCGAAGCGGCCTTGATCAGGTCGTCATCGTTGCGCCCCAGTACCAACAGCACCTTGCTGAAGCGGTCATGCGGATGGTCGATCATCTGCAACACCGGGCCGTCGACCAGCGGAAACTGCTGCAGGTCGGCGAGAAATGCCGGGCGGCGTTCATTGCTGGCAAACACGATGCTCGGCTTGGGGGTTTCGGCACTGGCCGGCAGGCGGTTGTACAGCACCGGGAAGGTTGCCTTGCGCCAGCCGGCCTGGCTGCCGAAGTAAGACGCCAGGATAGCGGCCGCACGCTGCTCACCCAAGCTCGGCACGCCACTGAACACCACCGGCAGCTCGACCTTGCCGGTGTCGCGCGCGTCAAAGAACGGCAGCGGGAAGTACGCCAGGTCGTTGTCCAGCGCCAGTGCCTGCTCGTGCAACTGCACTTGGCTCTTGCGGTTCAGGTTCAGCCACAGGCCGCTGTGCGCCGGGTCTTCGCAGATGTCGGTGTAATGCCCGACAAACTCCAGGCGGACCCGGTTGAAGTCGCTGAGCAGCTTCGGGTCCAGGGGCAGTTGGCGGCGCACGCGCTGGCCAAGTTGCTCCTTCTCAACCGGCACTACCCCCATCAACTCGTCATTGAGGTAGACGCGCAGGTGTGACAGGTTCGGCAACAGCGCGGGCGAAGGCGTGTAGTTCAGCTGCAAGGTGGCGTCGGTGGCGAGGCGGTCGCGACGCAGGCCGAACTCGATGTGTTCGCTATTGCGCACCCCCAGCAGCAGGCTGTCGGACGCATGCCCGAGCTGCTCGAAGGTTTTCGTAACCGGCCAGCTCGGCACCTTGGGTACGACGGGCTCGGCAAGCGGGGCTTCGGAGGCGGCAGCGGCGCTCTGCGACAAGGCGGCAAACAGCGCCATCGCCAGGCTCCAGGTACGCGCGGGATAACCAGTCATCATGCGTCTCGATCAACAGGGTTCATGAAAGGGATAGGCCGCGGCGTGCGGGGCCTGTAGCTGGCCAGCCAATGCACCAGCGCGCGCAGCGGGCGCAACCACGTCCGCAGCCACGGCGGCATGTGCTCGACCAGGCGCAGGTAACCGACAGCGCCCAGCTTCAGCACCTCGACCAGGCTGCGCAGCGGGCGATCGGCCTCGTGTTGCTGGTGCCAGCCAAGCCAGGCATCGGCACGGGCAAAGGTGCAGTGAACCAGGTCGATGCGCTGTTGCTGGCTCAGGTCGTGGAACACCAGGCCCACGTGTTGCCCGACGGTACGGGTGACGCTGGCCTGGAAGGCAAACTCGCGCTGGCCACGGTTGAGCAGCAGGCGTACCTGCGCCCCGGGTTTGAGCGCAAGGCCTTGGTGCAACTGCAGGCCGACGCCGCCATCGGAGTAATCGACCAGGGTGCAGGGGTAGGCGTGACCGCTGGCCAGCACCAGCCCCGCCGGCAAGTGCATCTGCACCCGGTGGGCGCGGCGTACCTGGCGCACCTCGGCGGCCACGGCAACGGCGGCGCCGATGATCAGCAGGTTGTAGACCACCCACAGCGAGCTGACGATCACCGTGCCGACTTCCGCCGTGGGGCCGGTGAACAGCCGCCACACGGCAAAGCCCAGGCCGGCCACGTTGAGTGCCGCAAGCCACAGGTAAGGCTGGGCGATGCGCCAGTCGAACTGCCCCTGCTCCATCAGGCCGCCCTTGGCGGTGACGTTGAAGGTGCCCTTCTTCGGCGCGAACAGCGCGACCGTGGTGGGACGGGCGATGTACCAGGCCAGCACGGTCTCGTAGACCTCGCCCCAGAACGTTTGCCGGTACTTGCCCTGCATGCGCGAGTTGGTCAGGCTGGCGTGGATCATGTGCGGCAATACGTACAGCAGGATCATCAAGGCAGGGGCATAGATGATGTAGGCATGCAGCAACAGGAACGCCAGCGGCGCAGTCAGAAACACCAGCCGCGGCAGGCCGGCCAAGAAGTGCAGCATGGCGTTGGCGTAACACACCCGCTGGAACAGGCTCAGCCCGCGGCCGAAAATCGGGTTGTCGGTACGAAAGATTTGCACCATGCCACGCGCCCAGCGAATACGCTGGCCGATGTGCGCCGACAGGCTCTCGGTGGCCAGGCCCGCCGCCTGGGGGATGCTCAGGTAGGCCGAAGACCAGCCCTGGCGGTGCATGCGCAAGGCGGTGTGGGCATCTTCGGTCACGGTCTCCACGGCAAAGCCGCCAATGCTTTGCAGCGCCGTACGCCGCAGTACCGCGCATGAACCGCAGAAGAATGCCGCATTCCACATGTCGTTACCGTCCTGGATCAGGCCGTAGAACAGCTCGCCTTCATTGGGCCGGCGGCGGAACGAGCCCAGGTTGCGTTCGAACGGGTCTGGCGAGAAGAAGTGGTGCGGCGTCTGCACCAGCGCAAGCTTCGGGTCCTTGAGGAACCAGCCCACCGTCATTTGCAGGAATGAGCGCACCGGCACGTGGTCGCAGTCGAAGATGGCGATCAGCTCGCTGTCGGTCACACCCAGCGCGTGGTTGAGGTTGCCGGCCTTGGCGTGCTTGTTGTCCGGGCGCACGATGTAGCCCACGCCGACCTCGTCGGCGAAGGCGCGGAACGCATCGCGTCGGCCATCGTCGAGAATGTAGATGCGCAAGCACTCGCGTGGCCAGTCCAGGCCCAGGGCGGCCAGCACTGTGGTGCGCACCACCGCCAAGTCTTCGTTGTAGGTGGGGATCATCAGGTCGACCGTCGGCCAGTGCCCGGGGTTGGCCGGCAGGTTCGCTGGCTTGCGCTGCAGCGGCCAGCAGGTCTGGATGTAGCCCAGAATCAGTACGCACCACGAGTAGGTCTCGGCAGCCAGCAGGATCACCCCGCACACCAGGTCCGTGGTGTCGTTCCAGTTCAGTGTCGAGGTATAACGCCACCACAGGTAGCGGCAAGAGATGATGGTCGACAGCACGATCAACATCAGGGTCGGAAAGCGGCCCGGCATGTGCCGCACCAGCATGGCGATACCCAGAAGCAGGCAGATGAACATCAACTGTGCCAGGTAGCCGAACGGCTCGGTCACGCACAGCAAGGCCAGGCCAAAGGCGCAGAGCGTCAGCACACCATAGAAGGCCCAGCGGGCGAATACGCTCAAGCCACGCAGGCGTGCCGAAGCTGCCTGCTTGAAGGCACTGGCCCGATAGCGCGCGGGCAACTGTTGCAGCCGGTCGATCAACCGGCCACGGTAGTGCTGCACCCTCTGACGCGTGGTGTGCCAGTGGCCGCGCACGGCACGCCAGGCCTTGCTGGCCGGCCCTGGTTGGCGTGGCAGCGGTTGGCGCCGTAGCAGCAGCCACAGGCTCTGGATCAACACCCGCACGGGGTCGCCCAGGCTCGGGCGCTTGCCCGCCAACTGCGGGTACAGGCGCTGACGCTCGGCCAACAGGGCCTGCCAGGCGGGCGACTCCAGGCGCAAGAACAGCACAGCCAGCGCCACACCCAAGGTAAACAGCCAGGCGACCGGCCGCTGCGCGCCGCGTGTGGTGAACCAGGCGTAAGCCGACAGAGGGTTCAGGGTCACGACTGCCGCCTCGTCAGGCAGCGCACTGCCAGGCTCTGCACATCCCGACAGGCCAGACTCTGCGGCGCGTAATGGCCCAGCGGGGCCTTGCACGCCAAGGCCTCGAGAAAGGCCTCGTCGCGGTGCACCACCTGCAGGGGCAAGCGATCACGGAACAGGTCGCGCCACACCATCAGAAGGTCGCTCTGCAAGCGGCTGGCCGGGTCGTAACGGTTGATCAGCAGCAGGTCGTAGCGCTCGATGGGGCGGCGCCCGAGCAGCAGATGGCTGGCCATTTCGGCCTCGGCCACCAGCACCTGCACATCGGTCTCGACGCAGTGGCCCGCAGTCGCGGCCGGTAACTGCGGCACGTCGAACAGCAACCAGTCGAAGTGTTCGGCCAGTTCAACTTGGCGAGCGGCCCAGGTTGCAGCGTCGGCCGCCGGGTGCAGCGCATCGCCAGGTGCATTGCCGAACGGCATCAGGCACAGCCCATCGAGCACCTCGTATACAGCGTCGGTGTACGGCCGCCCTTCCCGCTCGGCAAGCGCCCAGCCCTCGCGCGCCTCCAGCGGCAGGTTGAAATGCAGCCCCAGCAGGTTGTCCGGGCACAGGTCGATCAACAGCACCCGCTCACCCACGCCCTGCAGCGCATAGCCCAGCGCGGCCAGCAAGGCACTGCGCCCCAGGCCACCGCGCACGCCGTGCAACGCCAGGCTGGTCATGGCAACACCGCCTCGCGCTTCGGTGCAGGCATGAGCAGCCCATCCTGGGCACTGGACCGGCAGCTTTCACCCAGCAACGGCCAGCGCTGCAAGGCCTGCTGAACCCCCACCAGCATGGAAATATCCTGATAGTTCAGGTCCGGCATATCCAGGTGCTGGCGCAGTTGGGCAATGTCGTCACTACGGTCGGCAGGGTCAGCGTTGCCAGGCTTCATCGGCTCTCCTCGGGGATAGGCTGCCAGTCAGGCTGGCCTTGCAGGCGCATGTAGGCGCGCCCCTGGTAGTTCAAGACCTGCGCACCGGAGGTTTCCGCGACCTGTTCGGTGGTCGGCAGGTCGTTCAGCAGGCTGGGCACGTCCAATGGCTGCTGCTGGCCAAGGCCGGCGTACACCCGCGATATCAGCTCGGACAACGCCAGGTAGCTGGTGGGCGCCGAGACCCGCAGCGGCTCGCTGCGCGCAGGCTGCCCCATGCCGATGAACTTGAGGCCAACCGGCACATGGGTAATCGACGGGGTGGGGATTTCGCGCATGCCCGACAGCTGCATGCGGTCGCCATGCAGCGCGGCGCCATGTTCCGGGACGATGGCCACGACCACGCGGCGGCCACTGTGCTGCAGTTCGTCGAGGAAGGTGCCCAGCTCGCCGAACAGGCGGTTGGCGCGAGTGGCGTAGTCGGCCACACGGGTGCCGCCGTCGGCGGTGACGATGCGGTTGCCGTCATGCAGGCTGATGCTGTTGTAGAACAGCGACACATGCTCGGCCGGCGTGCCTTTACGCTGGCCCCACCAGCGCCGCAACACGTCCAGGTCGCTGGCAATCGGCGAGCCGTCGAAGCCGACCAGTGCCCGCGGGAAATCGGTGTTGCGCAGGCCAGGTTGCGGCATGTGCTGCTGGGTGATATCGCCGATGAAGTTGTCGAAGCGCCCGCTGTGGTTGAGCAAGGTATTGCTCTGGAAGCCAAGCCTGGCCAGGTTCTGGAACAACAGGCACTGCTCCGGGGCACTCTGGTACAGGCCCGCGTGGGACGACTGCCCACAGCTGGCACGCAGTACGCGGATGGCGGCCGGCCCGCTGTAGGACGTGGCCGAGTTGAACTGATCGAAGACCACGTCCAGGCGCGAGAGCAGCGGGTTGTCACGCAGCCCCACGGCCGACAGGTCATCCCAGGCCAGCGAGCAGATGTTGATCACCAGCAGGTCGAACGGCTGCTCCTCGGCATTCATGGCAGGGAACGCCGTTACGCGTTCACGCTCACTGGCGAAGAACTGCTCAAGCCAGCCGTCGAGCGTGGCGTTGTCGGCAACCGCCGTGGCCTGCGCCTGCGCAGCGGGGCTGGTAGTCACCGTGCCGGGCGCCTGGCCCGCAGTGAACCCCAGTGACGGCAGCCCGCCGACGGCCAGCCAGCCCAGCCCTAACAGGCTCAGGGTACTCAGGCGCAGCCAATGGCGCAGGTACAGATACCCCACCAACAGCAGTGCCAGCGCGCCCATCAGGTTCCAGTTGATGAAACGGCCCAGCAGTTCGAGCAAGTAGTTCCACGAAAAATCGAGTACCCCCGGCTGCGCCAGCAGGCGACTGAACGGCGGCAACCAAGTGTCCTGGTAGAACAACGCGATGCCAATCGGCAGCGCCGCTAGCTGGCGCGCAATGCGCAACCACTTGCCCGGCAACGGGATCAGCAGAAACGCTGCGAACAACAGGTTCGGCAGCGCCTGGAAGTCGAGCATGCCCAGAGCGACCAGCAGGAACTTGGCCAGAAAATAGAGGTTCCACGCTCCCAGACCAGGCCATCGGGCCAGAACCGGGAGCGTGACGGTTGTATTAGTCATTACGGGGTTCCTGGCGTGCAGCGCGGTGGCGTACGCCCAGCGGTTTCAGGTAACGAGGGGAAAGGCGGCGGTGCAACCAGCCGCGCAACACTGCGCGCAGGCGCACCACCAGCAAGGCCAGGCCCAAGGTGACCAACGCAGTGAGGGCGATCACTTGCAGCAATTGCGCGAAGTTCATACTGCGCCCCGCTTGCCCAGGGCGACCCGGCGCGGCGCCAGTGCCGGCCGCGCTTGCGTGGGCAACTGCGCCGCTGCATCGACCCGCGGCGGCTGCGGCGAGCGGTTATCGAGGAAGGCCGGGGCGGCCAGGCTGTCGACGCCGGCAAGCACTTCCTGGCTGATGAACAGCTCTTTCCATGACAACTGGAAGATGTGATCAAGCGCCTGTTCGACGCCTTCGGAACGGCAGGCAAACAGGAACAGGAACAACACCTCCCCGACCACACAAGCGATGTCGCCGTCGCGGCGGAACACCGTACGCGAGCATGCCTGCAGGGGAGTCAGGCCTGGGGCCGGGCGCAGCACCAGCAACTGGTGGACGATTTCGCCGTTACGCACACCGTGCCACATGTTCTGCACTGCTTCGGCGAACGCATCAGGCGCTACCAAGCCGCAGATCGCGAGTGGCCGCAAACGCGTGAGCAAGGCATCGAAGTCGGTCGGCAGGTGTCGGCGCCAGACATAACCCTGGATGCTTTCCACCATGGTCAGGAAGCGTGACAGGCTGGCGCCAAACGGCACGATCTGGGTGGCGCCGCAGGCCAGCAGCAGTTGTTCATCCTGGTAGCGCAAGGTGGGCGCCATTTCGCGCACTACCAGCTTCAAGGCATTGCCACGCAACTGGCGCAAGCGGTGCAGCTGGCGCGCCAGGCTGTCCAGGCGCTGCCCGCCATCCATGGCGAAAATGACCGTGGCGGACACCGCTCGGCTGGCGCGGTCAGCCAGTTCGTCGAGGCTTTCGCAGACCTGCCAGTGCTCGGAGAAGGCAGGCGCCCCTTCAAGGACCGGCCGCTGGGCCAGGCACAACAGCTCATCGCCACCGGTATCGGTGGGCGCCTGCGGCGTACCGGCAACGGCAAACCCCGCGTCAAGGCGCACCAGCTCCATGTCCCGGGTGCCCGCTTTGCCAAGCGGGTTGCTCCAGAAGTGCTGCAGGTAACGGACCCCGCCTTTGCCGCGATACACCTGGGCCAGGCCGTCGACGCCCTGGTTGAACACGCGCAGGCGCTCCACCAGGCCGGCACTCTGGCCACCGCTGATGACCAGCAGCAGCGCCGCCTCGGCCAACAACAGCGGGCGCAGCGCCTCGCACCAGCGCTCGACCTTGCCGTCTGCCCAAGCACCGGCAGGCGCCAGCACGACAAGCACACGGCCAGGAACATCGAGACGGGGCAGATCATCGACCAGGTGCAGGGTGGCGTTAGGGTTGGCTTCATACAGCACCAGCTCGCCCGGGCCCTTTGCGGCATCCAGTGCACTCAGCACATCACCCATGCCTTGCGCATCGGCGATCAGGGCTGCCCGCGTTGGTTCGGGCAACCCCTCCACCACCTGGCGGCAGAGCAAGGTGGCGTCTTCTGCGGTGTCACAGGCCAACCAATACAGTCCTTGTAGATGAAGCTGGCTGCTTTCGGCGCCTAAGCCGGAGATTGCCAACAACGGCATTCCATTCGTCAAAACACTGGCTCTAAATTAAGAATTGAAACGGATTTCGGGAGGAATATGGCATGCGCGCTACAGTGGCACTTTGATCTTCGTCAAAAAAATAGCAAATCAGCATGCGATTGAGCATAACCGTCAATCTTACAGCACGAAGGCAAAATGCTGGCGCGCGCAAATGTAATTAATTGCAAGGAGATGTTCGGTAAGGCCTGTGAGGCGTATGGGGAAGGGGGGCCTGGCTTGGTTTCGGTGCACAACCCGATTCCTGTCTAAGCTTCTGCCAGCATTTCCAGCAGTTGAGGCTTACGACGTACTCATGGGCAACATTCTGTCATCACATATCGGCCTGCGTGGCCTGATTTTGAGCTTCGTTCTACTTGCCGTGCTGGGCACCCTGTGCAATGGCCTGATCACGGCCTACGGCGTGCAACGCGATGCTTTGGTCCACTCGGCGCTAGAAGCCAACCGTGCCTATGCCTTCAAGGTGGCCTCCAGCATCGATGGGTTCCTGTACTCGGTCAATGAACGCCTGAAATACAGCAGCCAGCGCCTGGGCCGCGACATTGCCAACCCAGCCTTGCTGGAGGAGGAAGCACTTCGCTTGCAGGCCCAGGACTCGGAACTGAACAGCGTGCTGATCACCGACCCTGCAGGCAAGATCCTGCAGGCATACCCGCCCGGGGTGCAGATCGGTTCGACGGTGGCGTCTACTGAGTTGCACGCAGCACTCAAACAACGGCAGCCCTTGGTCAGCCAGGCATTCACCGCGGCCAACGGCAAGCTCATCGTCTTCGTGTCGCAGCCGATCTTCAGCCCGGCCGGCCAGTTTCTTGGACTGGTGGGCGGTTCGGTGTACCTGCAGCAGCGTGGCGTGATGCATTCGCTGATTGGCGAACATCACCTCGATGGCACCTTCGCCTTCGTCGCCGACGGCAACCGCCGCTTGCTTTACCACCCCGACCAACAGCGCATCGGTGAAGTGCTCGGCTGGAGCGAAACGGTGGACATCGCCCTGCACGGTGAAAACGGCACCCTGGAGACCGTCAACTACCGAGGGGTACCGATGCTCGCCGGGTTTGCCCATGTGCAAGGCTCCAACTGGGCTGTGGTGGTGCAACAACCGCGGGCACAGGCACTGGCGCCATTGGCCAAGCTGATGCGCGACATGCTGATCAAGATCATCCCGGCCGGGGTGGTTGGTTTTGCTCTGATACTGCTCGGCGCAATGCTGATCACCCGCCCGTTACGTGCGCTGGCCGGCCATGCCATCGACCTTTCGGCGCCCAATGCAACGGCAGAACTGTCCGCGATCAATGCCTGGTACGCAGAGGCTGCGGCGATCCGCCAGGCACTGGTGATGCAGGCGCAACACCTGCAACAGAAGATCGGCACCTTGAACGCCGCCGCCGAAACCGACCTCTTGACAGGCCTGGGCAACCGGCGTGCGATGAAGGCGGCACTCGAGGCCCTGGATGCATCGCAGCAGGCTTATGCGGTACTGGCGTTGGATATCGACCACTTCAAGCGGGTAAACGACACCTTCGGCCATGATGTCGGCGACCTGGCCCTGCAGCAGGTGGCGCAAGTGATCCGTGACTGTACCCGTGCAGGGGACCTGCCCTGCAGGGCCGGCGGCGAAGAGTTCTGCCTGCTGCTGCCGAACACCGGGCCGAGTACTGCGAAAGAGGTCGCCGAGCGTATTCGCTCGACGCTGAGCGCCACGCCCATGAAGCAGGTCGGCACGCTGACGCTATCTATCGGTGTGGCTTACCGCAGTACAGAGACCCCCACCGCCGCAGCCATCCTCAAGCGTGCCGACGAGCGCCTGTACCTGGCCAAGGAAAATGGGCGTAACCGTGTGGTAGCTGAAGATCGCGTGCCTTCCTGGGTCAGAAATCCAGGGTGCCGCTGAGCAAGGCGTTGAGTTTGCCCGCGACGTCGGCGCCTTGCTCGTCCAGCAGGCACAACGCAATGCCTTGCAACGCCGCCTGAGAGCCCGCCAGGCCTGCGCCTATCAGCGCCAGCGGGCAGGCAATCTCCATCTGCAACGCGCGCAGGCGCCTGGCCAACACCGGGCCAACCGGTGCCTGCAGCGCAATCACCAGTGCCGCCGGCTGCATCGCCGCACACAACAGGGGCAGCTCTTCCAGCGGTTGCCCGCAGCCGAGCACCTCGATGCGTTGTTGCTCGCCGCTCAACAGCAGCCCGGCACACAACACTTGCAGTTCGGCTTGCCCTTCGGTGCCCGCCAGCAGTACGCGCGGCGCATCGGGCTGGTTCATCTGCAGGCGCAGCAGCAAGCGGGCGCGCAGGAACGTATCGAGAAACAGCCATTGGCTACGCTGGCCGAACGCACTGCCTGAAGCCAGCTCATGCCACACCGGCATCAGCACTTCACGCAGTACAGTGGCCTTGGGCATGAGTGTGAACAACTGGCCATGGATCCCTTCCAGCGCCTGCGCATCGAATGCCTGGGTTGCGCGTACTACGGCGGCGCGCCAATCGTCAAAGGCCGAATGCGGCTGCACAGACGCCTCAGGCTGGCCTACGAGCATGTCACCGACCTTGCTGATGGGCAGGCCGTTGGAGGTCCAGCGCAAGATGTCACGTATACGCTGCACATCCCGGGCCGTGTACAGGCGATGGCCGCCCTCGGTGCGCTGCGGGCGGATCAGCCCGTGGCGCCGCTCCCAGGCACGCAAGGTCACCGGATTGATGCCGGTCAGGCTGACCACGTCGCGCATGGGTAGCAAATCGGGTGGGGTGGCGTCTGTCATGGCGAGTGGGCTTCCGGGGGGTGCCCTATTCTAAACCCATCTGCACCTTCTGCGGCGAGCAACCTTGGTTCATCATACAGCACACGGCGCCGAAGCCTTCTGCACAGAGGCTACGCTGCGCATATCGCATACGAGATTTCTGTGGGTGGGCCCTATGATCAACGCAAAACTCCTGCAACTGATGGTCGAGCATTCCAACGATGGCGTCGTCGTCGCCGAGCAGGAGGGCAATGACAGCATCCTTATCTACGTCAACCCGGCCTTCGAGCGCCTGACCGGCTACAGCGCCGACGACATCCTCTACCAGGACTGCCGCTTTCTTCAGGGCGAGGATCATGACCAGGTGGCCATCGCCACCATCCGCGAGGCAATCCGCGAAGGTCGCCCCTGCTGCCAGGTACTGCGCAACTACCGCAAGGACGGCAGCCTGTTCTGGAACGAGTTGTCCATCACGCCCGTGCACAACGAAGCGGACCAGCTGACGTACTACATCGGCATTCAGCGCGATGTCACAGCGCAGGTATTCGCCGAGGAGAAGGTTCGCGAGCTGGAGGCGGAAGTGGCTGAATTGCGCCGGCAACTGGGCCAGGCCAAGGGCTGACCCAAAAAACCTATACACGATCGTTAATTTGTATAGATTAAGACCTAGACTTCAGCTATACCTGTACAACAAAGCATAGTTGTACAGGATTGACTGGAGCCCAGCATGTCAGCGTACCTACAGCAATTCGCCGAGCGCTTCGCCAGCCTCGATGGGGGCAACCTCGACACGCTGGCAAAACTGTACAGCGAAGAGGTCACCTTTCGCGATCCCCTGCATCAGATACAGGGGCTGCCGGCGCTGCGGGCCTACTTCGAGCAGCTGTACGCCAACGCCCACGATATCCGCTATGCCTTCACCAGCGCCGACGAGGTGAGGCCCGGGCAGGGTTACCTGCGCTGGACCCTGCAGTTCTGCCACCCACGCCTGGCCCGCGGCCAGCAGATCACCTTGCAAGGCTGCAGCTGCTTGCATTGGCACGACCGCGTGCATTTTCACCAGGACTATTTCGACGCCGGCGCCCTGCTGTATGAACACCTTCCGGTCATGGGCAGTGCTATTCGCTGGCTCAAAGGCAGGCTGGCATGAGCCGCTGCTGGCTGACCGGCGCAAGCAGCGGTATCGGTGCCGCACTCGCGCAGATACTGCTGGAGCAAGGCCACCAGGTTGCCTTGGGGGGTCGCCACGCGGAGCGCCTTGCCCCCTTGGCTGAACGGTTCCCCGGGCAGGTATTGCTGGCCATTGGCGATATTGACGACCCGCAGCAGGTGGCCGTTATCGCTGCCCGCATCGAGCAGGCCTGGGGCGGGCTGGACATGGCCATTCTCAATGCAGGCACCTGCGAATACCTGGAGCCGGGCCATTTTGATCCGGCCTTGGTCGAACGTGTGCTGCGCACCAACGTGCTGGGTGCCAGCTACTGCCTGGCGGCGGCACTGCCCTTGCTTCGCGCCGGCCAACGTCCCCACCTGGTGGTGATGGGCAGTTCGGTGAGCTGGCTGGCCTTGCCTCGCGCTGGCGCCTACGGCGCGTCCAAGGCTGCGGTGCGTTACCTGGTGGAGTCACTGCGCATCGACCTGGCACACGAGGGCATCGCGGTCACCCTGGTCAGCCCCGGCTTCGTCGACACGCCATTGACCCGGCGCAACGATTTCCCCATGCCGCAGCTGTGGCCCGCGCAGCGCGCAGCCCAGCATATCGCCAGGCGCCTGCAGCGCCGCCCGCTGGAAATCAATTTCCCCGGCTTTTTTACCTGGGCGTTGCGCCTGCTCGGGGCGCTGCCCGCGCGCCTGCGCCTGGCACTGGGCCAACGCCTTGCCCGTCATGAACAGGAATGATGATCCATGCGTATAGCAATCATCGGCAGTGGCATCGCGGGGCTGACCTGCGCCCATCTGCTGTCACGCAAGCACGAAGTGACGGTTTTCGAGGCCGAGCAATGGGTCGGGGGGCACACGCATACCTTCGATGTGATCTGGCAAGGCGAGCGCCATGCAATAGACACCGGTTTCATCGTCTTCAACGACTGGACCTACCCGCACTTCATCCGGTTGCTCGACCAGCTCAAGGTCGCCTCGCAGCCGACCGAGATGAGTTTCTCGGTGCATGACCCGATCAGCGGCCTGGAATACAACGGTCATGACCTGAACACACTGTTCGCCCAACGACGCAACCTGGTGTCCCCAGGGTTCTGGGGGATGCTACGGGATATTCTGCGTTTCAACCGCCAGGCAGTCGCCGACCTCGACGCCCAGCGCATCGACGCCAACACCACCCTGGGCGCCTACCTTCAGGCGCACCGCTATGGGCGGCGGTTCATCGACCACTACATCGTGCCAATGGGGTCGGCCATCTGGTCGATGTCCCGCGCAGACATGCTCGGCTTCCCCCTTGAATTCTTCGTGCGCTTTTGTCGCAACCACGGCTTGCTGTCGGTCACCCAACGGCCGCAGTGGCGGGTGATCAAAGGGGGTTCGCGCGGCTATGTTGCGCCGCTGTGCCGACCGTTTGCCGAACGCATCCGCCTCAACTGCAAGGTTTACCGCGTCAGCCGCGACGAAGGTGGCGTCACCCTGGTCAGCGCTGCCGGCAGCGAACGCTTCGACAATGTGGTGTTCGCCTGCCACAGCGACCAGGCCCTGGCGCTGCTGGACACCCCAAGCCCACAAGAGCGCGCCGTGCTCGGCGCCATTGGCTACGCCAGCAACGACGTGGTGCTGCACACCGATACCCGTCTGCTGCCACGCCGCCGGCGCGCCTGGGCCAGCTGGAACTACCGCCTGGGCGGCCCAGAGCAGGCCCCCGCGGCGCTGACCTACAACATGAACCTGCTGCAAGGCATCAAGGCGCCGACCACCTTCTGCGTGAGCCTCAACCAGACCGCGCAGGTAGACCCGGCGCAGATCATCGCCCGCTTCCAGTACGCCCACCCGCAGTACAGCCTTGCGGCCTCCGCCGCGCAGGCGTGCCAGGCGCAGTTGCAGGGCCAGCAACACAGTTACTTCTGTGGCGCCTACTGGGGTAATGGTTTTCACGAAGACGGGGTAGTCAGCGCGCTGAAAGTGGCCGCGCACTTTGGAGAGCAGCTGTGAACAGCAGCCTTTGCCTGGGCTGGGTCAGCCACCGGCGCCTGACGCCGCGGCGCCACGCGTTCCGTTACCGGATCGGCATGTTCTACCTGGACCTGGACGAGCAAACCTGGCTGCTGAAACTGTCTCTCTGGCTGGGGCGCTGGCGCCTGGCACCGCTGTGTTGGCGCGAGACCGACTACCTGCCCGCGCTGACCCGCCAAGGCGAGCCGTTGGCCCAAGCCGCACGCTTGCTGGTCCACCAGGCGACAGGGCATATGCCCGAAGGCCCGGTGCGCCTGCTCACGCAACTGCGTTGCTGGGGGCTGTCGTTCAACCCGGTGAGCTTCTACTTCTGCCATGACCGCGACGGGCGCCTGGCGGCGATTCTGCTGGAGGTGCGCAACACGCCGTGGCGTGAACGCTTTCACTACGTGCTGCCGGTGCAGGGCAACCTTGCCAAGCACTTCACCGTAGCCAAGGCCTTCCATGTGTCGCCGTTCATGCCCCTGGACATGGACTATCACCTGCGCTTCAGCCTGGACGCGGCGCATGTACGCATTCACATGCAGAACTGGCAAGGCGGCCGCAAGGTGTTCGAGGCCGACCTCACCTTGCAGCGCCAGCCACTGGATGCACCCGCGCTGCGCCGCTACGTGCTGACCTTTCCCTGGATGAGCCTGCACACCGTTCTGGCCATCTACTGGCAAGCGCTGCGCCTGTTGTTCAAACGCACCCCCGTCCATGACCACACCACCCGCCAGGGTGACCTGGCGCTCGGCCAACCTTGCGAGGACCCTGAACATGTCGAATCCCACCCTGAGCGTTAGCAAGTTCGCCGGCCTTGCGCCCTTGCTCGGAGGGCTGGCACGAAGCGCCGTGCTGGCCCAGATGGGCAAACTGCGCCACGGCCACCTGCGTCTGCTCAGCCACGGGCAGCAGTGGAGCTTCGGTGATGCCGAAAGCCTGCTCCAGGCCGAGGTGGAGATCCTCGATGACGCCACTTGGAGCCTGATCGCCGGTAATGGCTCGATCGGCGCGGGCGAAGCCTACATCCATGGCTACTGGCGAAGCCCCGACCTGGCACTGGTGACGCGCTTGTTCGTCGCCAACCTGGAAGTGCTCGATGCGCTCGAAGGTGGCCTGGCCCGCTTCGGTCGCCCTGCCCTGCGCCTGCTGCACCGGCTCAACCGCAACAGCAGACGCGGCGCCCGGCGCAACATTCTGGCGCACTACGACCTGGGCAATGCCCTGTTCGAGCGGCTACTGGACCCGACCATGATGTATTCTGCCGCCCAGTTCGAGTACCCCGGGCAAACCCTGGAGCACGCCCAGTTGCACAAGCTGGAGCGCATCTGCCAGAAGCTCGAACTGCGCGCTGACGATCACCTGCTGGAGATTGGTTGCGGCTGGGGCAGCCTGGCAATCCACGCTGCCACTCGGTACGGCTGCCGGGTCACCACCACGACACTCTCCGAAGCCCAGTACACCCATACCTTGCAGCGCGTTCAGGCCCTGGGGCTGGCGCAGCGCGTGACGGTGCTGCGCGAAGACTACCGCGACCTGCAAGGCAGCTTCGACAAATTGGTATCGATCGAGATGATCGAGGCTGTCGGGCACCGTTACCTGCCGGTGTACTTCCGTCAGTGCGCCTCGCTGCTCAAGCCCGAAGGCCTGATGCTGTTGCAAGCGATCACCATCCGCGACCAGCGCTATGCCCAGGCACGGCGCTCGGTAGACTTCATCCAGCGCTACATCTTCCCCGGTGGCGCCCTGCCCTCGCTGAGCGTGATGCTGGACACCGCCAGCCGGCAGACTGCACTCAACCTTGTGCACCTGGAGGATTTTGGCCTGGACTATGCCCACACCTTGCAGCATTGGCGCGAAAACCTGCGCCAGGCGCGCACAGCGCTGATGGACCTGGGCTACGACGACATGTTCCAGCGCCTGTGGGAGTTCTACCTGTGTTATTGCCAAGGCGGCTTCGAGGAGCGCGCCATCGGTGTCGCGCACCTGCTGTGGGCGGCCCCCCAGGCACGGCGCGCCCCCTGGCCTGGCAGTGCGTGATGCGCAGCTGCTGGCTGGTCGCCAATGCGCTCTGGTTACAGGCCGGCTGGTGGGCCTGCGTGCTGGGCGCGCAACGCCCTTGGTTGCTGCTGCTGGTGCCTGTGGGCCTGGCCGTGCACCTGCGCCTGTGCCCGAACTTCAACGCCGAGGGCAAGGCACTGTGGCGCGTTGCGTTGGCCGGCTGCCTGCTCGATAGCGTGTTGGGGGTACTGGGCGTGTTCGGTTTCGACGCCTGGCCGCTGCCGCTGTGGCTGGCACTGCTGTGGTGGGTGCTGGCCAGCGGCATGCGCCACAGCCTGGCATGGGCCGGCAAGCGCTACTGGCTCGGCGCGTTGCTGGGCGCATTCGGCGGCCCGTTGGCGTATGTCGGCGGCGCCAGGCTGGCGGATGTCGCCTTGCCTTTGGGCACAATGGAAACCGGCCTGTTATTGATGCCGGTGTGGGCGTTGGCCCTGCCACTGCTTTCGCGTCTCGCGGCGTCGCCCTCACGTTGAGCGGGGCAAGCGCGCTCAGCCTCAGGGCGTGCCCGCTGGCAAGCGGCGGAAGAACAGGGTGATCTGGCCGACTTCCACGCCCAGTTTGCTCATGCTGGTGCGGTTGATCAGCGTGTCTTCATCCATGAGGTACATCCAGTCGTCCATGTCCACCTGCCAGTGCCGCCCGTCGACCGGCAGGTCAAGCTGGTAACGCCAACGCAGCGCATTCCCCGCCACTTCGCCGCGCGCCTCACCGATCACGTCCCCCGCTGTCCCCCGCCAGCGGCCAGGGCCGTCCGGCACCAGTGTCCAGGTACGCTGCTGGCGCGTGCCATCGCTGTAGAGAAAATGCTCGTCGAGGATCAGCCGCTCACCTTCGCGGCGGCTGTCGATGCGCACGTGGAAGCGCTTCACCACTTCGCCGGAACGCTTCTGGAACATCCCCCAGGCCTGCACCGGGCGCGAGAAGAACGCCGCCAGGTCCAGCGTCGGTTGCGCCTGGGCATAGTGCTCGACACCGACATTGCCACAGCTTCCCAGAAGCAGACAGGCAACCAGCAACAGCGCTTTGTACATGTTCAGCTACCTCGGTCGTTGCCCGCTGCCAGCCCGAGGAGGCGCTGACGCAGTTGCGGGTCCATGGACTGCGGATCGAGCCAGAGGGCGAAGAACGCCCAGCAGGCCTCGACACCTGGAAAAATACTATACAATACTAGCTTATTGCATAGATATTAGATGGATCTGTACAGATTTCTTCACACTCCACACGCGCCCTGCAAATCCCGCAAAATACGCCGTCTACTGCCCCCTGAAGGAATTGCTCATGCTGTACGTAGTCATGCTCGGTGGCCGCCACCCACGGGCCAGTATCGAGGTACACGACGTGCTGTTCGCACAGGCCGATTCACTGGAGCAGGCATACCCGCAACTGCGCCAGGACTGGTTCGGCAGCCGTGCAGGCCTGCACATCGACTCGTGGCTGGAAGTCGACGGCATCGATCGCTACCGTGTCGCGTTCAGCCCGCTGGCGCCAGGCGCGGATGACCCACGGCTGTTCTTCATCAACCTGGGTGGCTACGAGCCCAACGTGTTTGGCGAGGCGCACCGCTACCTGCTGGTGGTGGCCAGGGACAAGGCCCAAGCCAAACAACTGGGCAAGCAACGCTTGGAGTCGGGCTGGCTCAAACCGCATACCGATGCAGTACTGGAAGTAGACGACTGCCTGCCCGTCGACCGGGTGGGCGGGCGTTATGTGCACTTGATCGAAGGTGCCCATGGCGGGCTGCGTCAATACAGCGACTACATCCTGCTCTGAGATTCAAACACCTTCTCACCGGCGGGGATCAGCCCGCACTGACACCCGCGTGCCTGGCTTTCGGATTGTCATGAAACAGGCTATGTTCGACGAAACTCGACTGCGCGTCGCCAGCACCGACTTCGATCAAGGGAAACCTCATGCAGCAACGTGAACTGCTGACAACCGTTGCAGGTGCCTGCGAAGTGCCGCAACGCGCTACCGTTCAAGCGTGGCGGCGGCAGCCATGACAGGCCTTGATCCTCGCGATGAGATAGCGCACTCGGTAAGGACGGACCGCCTGAAACAGCTGTTCGTCCAGTCAACGCCCGCTGTGCTGGGCAGCTACTTGGCAGCCATCATGTTGTGCTGGCTGGGCTGGGAGCGTTTCGACCAGCAAAAGGTGGTCGCCTGGATGGCCGTACTCAGCCTTTCGACGGCCCTGCGTACCGCCATGTTCATCACCTACCTGCGCGCTCCCGCCAGCCAGCGCACGGCTGAACGCTGAGAGTGGCGCTACTGGGCCACGCTGGTATTGTCGGCGGCAACCTGGGGCTTGGGTGCATTGGCTGTGATGCCGGCCGACGACCTGCTGGGGCAGACATTGATCATGCTGTTTGCCGTGGGCATGTCGGTCAGCGCCGTGTCGTGTTACTCGTCATACCGCAACATGACCGTGGTATCGATCGCCCTGGTGCTGCTGCCCTGCACCGGTTGGCTGGTGGTGCAGCCTTCCGCGCTGCAGCAGGGGATCGCACTGGCGGTACTGGTGTTCGCATCGTTCGTCGTCAACGCGACGCAAAGCCTGTCCTCAGCCCTGTTGACCGCGTGGCGCCTGAAACACGAAATGGAACACGCTCACCGGCTTGCCATGGTGGCTTCGTGCACGGACGAACTGACCGGGCTGAACAACCGACGTGCCTTTTTCGACTCTGCATCGGTGCAGCACGCCCGCTGCAGGGAGGGGTGTAACTTCGTGGCCGTGCTGATGCTGGACGTCGATCATTTCAAGCAGATCAACGATACGGCCGGGCACGCGGCGGGCGACCAGGTGCTGCAGCGGATCGGTGCCGTGATCAGCGCCAGCCTGCGGGATGACGACATAGCCGGCAGGCTGGGCGGCGAGGAGTTCGCCATCCTGCTGCCCGATACGCCCCTGCACACCGCCACCGAGATCGCCGAGCGCCTGCGGGCCCTGATAGCCAAACTGAACGTCAACGTCGAACACCCGGTGACCGCAAGCATAGGCCTGGCGTTCGCAACAGCCCCCGCGAGTGAACTCGGTGCGTTGCTCAGTAGCGCAGACAAAGCCATGTACCACGCCAAGGCATCCGGCCGTAACCGAGTGACGGTCGTCGACCAGATGCACGCCGCCGTCTGACAAGAGGCAAGCCTGCCCAGATTTGGTTCAACCCTGCCATCACGCCAAACCTTGCACTCAATTGATGCAAGGCAGCCGCGCGCTCGGCATGCGCCCCTACATCCAGGTGCCATAAACCCCCGCCAATTCGGCTGATACCGTCGCGTTTCTGCTACTAAACCGCGCACATCTGCTTTTTTAGCGCCATTTTCCCTCCCGATTCATCCGCCCTGCCCGTTCCGGCATTGTCATTGCAAAGCGAGTTCACCCCTTAACCCGAGGCGATCCATAAAAACCGCATCCACACGTAAATGCAGTACCGCACCCCGTTGTGAATGGATGAATGTGCAACATCACTGCCGACGAGTCGTGGCAAGGAGTGGGTATGTCCCGGGCTTTTTTCAATGAAATGTATGAGGCAAACGGAAGTTGCCGCCCGCACTATCAGGAGTTCGCCCGCTGGCTGGCGAACACGCCGCTGGCATTGTTGGAGCAGCGGCGGCACGAAGCCGACCTGCTGTTTCATCGGGCCGGCATCACCTTCACCCTGTACGGTGACCAGCAAGACACCGAGCGGTTGATCCCCTTCGATATCATCCCGCGCAGCATCCGCGCCAGCGAATGGCGCATCGTCGAACGCGGGTGTATCCAGCGCGTCCAGGCGCTGAACCTGTTCCTGCAGGATATCTACCACGAACAGCGCATTCTCAAGGCTGGCATCATTCCGCCCGAGCAGGTGCTGGCCAATGAGGGCTACCAGGTCGCCATGCAGGGCCTGAATCTGCACCGTGGGCTGTACGCCCATATCGCCGGCGTCGACCTGGTGCGTGACAGTGATGGTACGTATTACGTACTGGAAGACAACCTGCGCACGCCCAGCGGCGTCAGCTACATGCTCGAAGACCGCAAGATGATGATGCGCCTGTTCCCCGAGCTGTTCGCCGCCCAGCGCATCGCACCCATCGACCACTACCCCAACCTGCTGCTGGACACACTCAAGAGTGCCAGCCCGCTGGACAACCCGACCGCCGTGGTGCTCACTCCGGGGCGTTTCAACAGCGCCTACTTCGAGCATGCGTTCCTGGCCCGGGAGATGGGCATCGAGCTGGTCGAAGGCGCCGACTTGTTCGTGCGCAACGACCATCTCTATATGCGTACCACCGCCGGCCCACAGCAGGTGGATGTGATTTACCGCCGCCTGGACGACGAATACCTCGACCCGCTGTCGTTCAACCCTGACTCGATGCTGGGCGTACCGGGGCTGATCTCGGTGTACCGGGCTGGCAACGTGGTGCTGGCCAACGCGGTGGGCACCGGCGTTGCCGACGACAAGTCGATCTACCCCTATGTCGACGAGATGATCCGCTTTTACCTGAGCGAGGAGCCGATCCTGAAGAACGTGCCCACTTGGCAATGCCGCAAGCCAAAGGACCTTTCCCACGTCTTGGCCCACCTCCCCGAGCTGGTGGTCAAGGAAACCCAAGGCTCCGGCGGCTATGGCATGTTGGTCGGCCCTGCCGCCACAGCGGCGCAGATCGAAGACTTTCGCGCCCGCATCAAGGCGCGCCCGCACGCCTACATCGCGCAGCCCACGCTGTGCCTGTCCACCTGCCCGACCTTCGTCGAAAGCGGCATTGCGCCGCGCCACATCGACCTGCGTCCGTTTGTGCTGTCAGGCAGCGAAACCCGCCTGGTGCCCGGTGGCCTGACCCGCGTTGCGCTGCAAGAAGGCTCGCTGGTGGTCAACTCGTCGCAAGGCGGCGGTACCAAGGACACCTGGGTGGTGGAGGACTGACCCATGCTTTCGAGAACCGCTTCCGATCTGTACTGGATGTCCCGCTACCTGGAACGCGCCGAAAACCTCGCACGCATGCTCGAGGTCAGCTACTCGCTGTCGCTGATGCCGCAAGCCGGGCGTTCGGATGGCCACGCCGAGCTGGCCATGTCGCTGCTGGCGTCCGGTACGCTGGACGATTACATCCGCAAGCACACCGAGCTGGACCCCGAGCGCATGCTGCACTTCTTTGCGCTGGACGCGAGCAACCCCAGCAGCATCTATTGCTGCCTGCAAGCTGCCCGTACCAACGCCCATGCGGTACGTGGGCGGATCACCGCCGACATGTGGGAAAACATCAACGCCACCTGGATCGAAATGCGCAACATCGCCAGCAACGGCCTTGGGCGCTACGGCATCAGCCAGTTCTGCGACTGGGTCAAGGAACGCTCGCACCTGTTCCGTGGCGCGACCTCCGGCACCATCATGCGCAACGATGCCTACAGTTTCATTCGCCTGGGCACCTTCCTCGAGCGGGCAGACAACACCCTGCGCCTGCTCGATGCCCGTTATGAAATGTTCGGGGAAACCTCCGAGGAGGTCAGCGACGACTCTGCACGCGGTTATTACCAGTGGAGCGCCTTGTTGCGCGCCCTGACCGCCTACGAAGCCTTCAATGAAATCTACCGCAACGCGCCCAGCGCGCGACCGGTGTCGGAGCTTTTGCTGCTGCGCGTTGACGTGCCACGTTCGCTGCATGCCTGCATTGATGAGCTCGACCAGATTCTTGCCGGCCTGCCTGGCAATACCGGCCGCGCCGCACAAAGGCTGGCGGCCGAACTCAACGCACGACTGCGCTACACCGCCATCGACGAGATTCTCGAAGCCGGGCTGCACCTGTGGCTGACCGACTTCATCGGCCGCATCCACCAACTGGGCCAGACCGTCCATAACGCCTATCTGGAGGTCATATGAAACTGTCCATCCGCCACGACACCACCTACAGCTACGCCAGTGACGTCTGCAACAGCATCCAGTTCCTGCGCCTGACACCGCGCAGCAGCGAGCGCCAGCGTATCCTCGACTGGCAATTGGACTTGCCCTGCAAGGTGAACAGCCAGATCGACCCCTATGGCAACATCCTGCACGTGCTGACCTTGGAAAAGCCCCATGGCCACCTGGCCCTGACGGCCAGCGGCCAGGTGGAAATCGACCCGGATTGCGAGCACGAGGCCGGCAGCCAGTCGCCCCTGCCGTTCCTGCGCAGCAGCCACCTCACCCAGGCCAGTGACGCGCTCAAGGCCTTCGCCACTCAGCAGTGTGGCGAGCGCCGCGACCGGGCAGCGTTGACTGCGCTGATGCAAGGCCTGGCCGACCATATGCCCTACAGCCCAGGCGCGACCTCGGTGGGCACCACCGCCATCGAGTCGTTTGCCGGCGGTGCCGGGGTGTGCCAGGACCATACCCACGCGTTCCTGGCCTGCGCCCGCAGCCTGGGTATCCCCGCACGCTACGTGTCTGGCTACTTGTGCACCGAAGACGAAACCCACCTGGCCAGCCACGCCTGGGCTGAAGCCTGGATCGATGAAGCCTGGTACAGCTTCGACGTCACCAACCGCCTCACCCGGCCCGAGCGTCACCTTAAACTGGCCGTCGGGCTGGATTACCTCGATGCCTGTCCGGTCCGCGGCGTGCGCCGGGGTGGCGGCGTCGAATCCATGCAGGCAAGTGTTCAGGTGCATCGCCAGTAACCCCCTGGCGCAACACCAGCAGGCCCCGGCGTGCCGTGTGCGGCGGGGCCCTCCATTCAAAGCACAAGGTAAACAGCATGACCTACTGTGTCGCTATGCACGTGGCGGACGGGCTGGTATTCATCTGCGACTCACGCACCAATGCCGGCATCGACCAGATCTCCACGTTTCGCAAGTTGTTCGTTTTCAGCGTGCCCGGCGAGCGGCTGATCGTCCTGCAGACCGCCGGCAACCTCGCCACCTCGCAATCGGTGGTCAACCTGCTCGAACAACGCAGCCGGGGCGCCGGCACCCACTTGCTGAACGTCGCCACGCTCTACGATGCAACGGTGCTGGTGGCCGAAACCCTGCGCGAAGTGGTCGCCCGTGACCGCAGCAAGCTGACAGCCCAGATCGATCTGAGCGCCTCGTTCATGGTGGGCGGGCAGATCGCTGGCAGCCCTATGGGCATCTACAACGTCTATGCCCAGGGCAACTTCTTCCAGGCCACCCAAGACACCCCCTTCCTGCAATTGGGCGAGAGCAAGTACGGCAGGCCGATCCTGGACCGTAATCTCACCTACCACACGCTCTTGGACGAGGCGGTGCGCTGCGGCCTGATCTCATTCGACTCCACCATCCGCAGCAACCTGTCCGTGGGCATGCCCCTGGATCTGCTGGTGTATGGCAAAGACAGCTGCACAGCCAGGGAGCCGGTTCGCATTCATCATGACGACCCTTACTACAGCCAGATCCGCAAGCAATGGGGTGATGGCTTGAAAAACCTGCTGGCCGAACTCACGCCACCCCCACGGGATTTCATGGCCCAATGAGCGAGGTCGAAACATGCCGTCGGCTGGCGACCGAGCAGCCTCCATGCTCAAATAACCTTCACCGCACGGCCTATGAACTTCACCGGCCCGGTCGGCCGCCCGGTGGGCGAGCCACCGGCTTTTTCAAGCGTCAGCTCGAACAGTTGGTCGGGTTCTAAAGGCGGCATGCTGCTGGCGGGGACGCGGTATTGCTCGCCTGGCTTGATCAGCCCCAGCGAAACGGGCGCGGGCCATTGCGAGCCCTTGGTCCAGAACTGCAGCGCCATGCCGTCAGGTACAGCGTCCTGGCCCAGGGGGATGAGCTCCAAGGCCCGCCCATCGCTTGCCTGCACCACCCATCCCGGCGCCTGGTCCGTCGGTGCAACCAGCACCACCAGGTAGCGCGGCGACGGTGCCTGGCTGACCAGCAACAGAAACGTCAGCACCAGGCTCGCTGCGATGCCCACGGCACTCACCCCCTGCCACAGGCGAAGACGCTGCCACCACGCCACGGACGGTTTGGCAAACCACCCCGCGCGCTCGTCCAGGCTGCGCTCTATACGCCCCCATAAGCGGGGGCTGGGTGTCGAGGGTTGGGCAACACGGGTCAGGGCCAGCAGGCGTTCTTCCCACGCATCCACAGCCCGCTGCAGGCGCGGGTCATGCGCCATGCGCGCGGCCAGCGCCGCGCGCTGGTCGGCAGGCAGTGTGCCGAGTACGTACTCCCCTGCCAGCGCCTCCAGCGCGTCCTGGTCTTGATCGGCAGCATCCGCTTTCATCCCATGCACTCTCTGAGAGCCTTGAGGCTTCGCTTGATCCAGGCTTTGACGGTACCTAGTGGCGCGTCGAGCAGGCTAGCGATCTCGATGTGGCTGCACCCGTCCACATAAGCATGCAGGATGCACCGTTGAGGTGACGGCTGCAGTTGCTCCAGGCAGCGGTAGATCCTGCTCGAACCCGACCATGCCTCATCATCGGCACCCGGGAACACGGCGCCGATGGCGTCGATATCGCTTTCGTCAAAAGCGACTTCACAGCACACGTCACGTATGTGATTCAACGCCAGGTGCCGGGTGATGCTGTAGATCCAACCCCGTGCCGAACCGCGCGCCGGGTCGAAACTCGCGGCGCGGGTCCAGATGCGGATGAAGGCATCGTGGACGATATCCTCGGCGGTTGCGTCATCCCTGGCGATGCGCCGCGTGACGCCCAGCAAGCGTGCGCCTTCATGGGTGTAGAGCGCCTGCAAGGCGCGCCGATCGCCTTGAGCGCACGCCGCCAGGCATGCCTGAAAATCGAAAGGGGTAACAGGCAGGTTCAACGTTCGATCACTCCTAGCATTACCGAGTGCAGCCCCAGCCTTGAGGCCAGGTCTGGCGGTAAGGGTAGATGATCAATCACCCGCCGGCTGCCACAACATCGATCATTTGGCGGCCCAGAACACGTAGTCAGCTTGGTACTTGACGATTTGTCGCTCGCCTTTGTTCTGCGCCATGCAGCCACTTTGCGGCGCAACGCCGCCACGGGTCGCAACGCGCTGGATGTAGCTGACGCCGTGCATGGCACCCGGGCCTTCGGCGGGGTTGGCCTTCACCAGTTGATACGGCAGCGCGGTCTTGTCCACGGGCGCCACAGCGAGCTGGGTCCCGGTGATTTTCGAACCGTCCTTGGCTTGCCAGGTGGCAGGCGGGCCGAAGTAGTCGCCCACTGCCTTGCCCGAACGGTCATTGAGCACCGCTTTCGGGCCTACGAATACCCACTCGGTCTGCCCCGGCATGCTGGCCTTGTCGCGGCATTCGTAGGTGATTTCGCCCACGCCCACGGTTTCCAGGACCACCTTGTGGCCTTCGGGCACCTTCACGGCATCAGGCAGGCCTTGTTGAGCGTGGGCTGTGTGTGAGGCCAGAACCAGGGCCAGGCCAGCGACGAGCGAGCAGGAAACGGATGTGAAGGTCATCGTGCAAACTCCTGATAGGGGGGGGGCGGGGCTGCAGCAAGGCGGCCCTGTCCTGATTACCCGCCACCGTCCTGTTTGGATGCACCCCTGTACAAAAAAATGTGAGGACGCTGACGCACAGCGTCGGAACTTTGCTGGCTTGTCGCAGGCCTTCTTTCTCAGGTGTATTGATAAAAGGAGATACCCGATGAGTGCGCAACTCAGTGGCAAGCGCGTGGCCTTTCTGGTCACCGATGGTTTCGAACAGGTGGAAATGACCGGTCCTCGTGATGCCTTGAAAGATAACGGCGCAGTGGTCGATATCCTGAGTGACACGCCAGGCACCGTTCGCGGCTGGAATCATGACAAGCCTGCCGACGAATTTACCGTGGATGCAACCTTCGACGATGCCCAGCTCGACCTCTACGATGCCCTTGTACTGCCTGGCGGCGTACAAAACTCCGACACCATTCGCCTGATAGCCGGCGCGCAGGAACTGGTAAAAGCCCACGATTCGGCCGGTAAACCATTAGCGGTGATCTGCCATGGTGCATGGCTACTGGTGTCCAGTGGCCTGGTCGAAGGCAAGCGGATGACCAGTTACAAGACACTGCAGGATGATATCCGCAACGCCGGCGGCACCTGGGTGGATGAACAGGTGGTGGTTGATGGCAACCTGATCAGCAGCCGCCAGCCAGATGATATTCCCGCGTTCAACCAGCAGTTGATCAGCGCCCTGGCAGGCTGAACCTGCCCCTTGCAGCCCCTTGCATCGCTCAAGGGGCCTGCACGTCTCTTGCATGTGAACCCGCAAACCATCGAGCGCTATGGCCAGACCAGCGAGGCCGTGGCCTGGAAAATGGCGTTAGGTGCGTTAAAGGACAGCGATGCCCCTGTATGGGCTGACCCGACTGGGTCACTACTACGAGCGCTGGCTGCGCGGGGACCGCGCCTGAATAACGGACACTTCATGAGGGCCACAGTCTCGTCCTGGGTTTACTGAACCAGGATGGCTTGGTGAACCTCGATAGACGGGACGGGCACCACACTGCGCCGCGTCGTCAGCCACTCACGCATCCGTGCGGTATCGAAGATCTGCCCATCTTCCATCATCACCAGAATCAGCGCTTGGGACATTCGGTAGCACCCGCATTGCGAACAGTGACGCTCTTCCCACCCCGTCGAACACTCGACGGATTCGGCACTTCCCGCGCAAATCAGACAACTCATGAAGCCCCCTTCTGCTTATTTTTGGTAGGAGGTTGAAACAGGGTTAATGAGATGAACTATTTCTCATAGTTACCATGAGATTTCCATGCCAATTCGAAATTCCCTGTTTTTTTTGGGGGGGATTGCATTTGGGCTACAAGGTGCTCGCCAGTGCATTTTTAGCGCCTGTCAGATCGAGCGCCGCGCGGGCGGCGCTTGATCTTCGCAACACCTCCACGCCCAAGACAAGCACGCCAACCATCATCCTTGTTGAACCCTGCTGCACACGGTCGACTCAATGCCTAGTAAGTCTGTATTAACCCGCCCGCACTGAGGTGACGACATGAATGCTATCGATCTGCTGGTTCAAGACCACAACGTGGTTAAAAAGCTGCTGGAAGAACTGTCTTCGACCACTGAACGTGCCGTGAAGAAACGCGCTGAACTGCTGCATCGGATCGAACAGGAACTGCAAGTCCACACCGCCCTGGAGGAAGACATCCTCTACCCCGCGATCAAGCAGGCCGGTGGCAAGGAAGAAGCCAAGATGTATTACGAAGCGAAAGAAGAGCACCGCACCGTCGATTCATTGGTGCTGCCTGATCTGCTTCATACCGAAACCGGCACCCTCGAATTCGCCGGGCGGGTCAAGGTGATGAAAGAGCTGCTGGAGCATCACATCGAAGAAGAGGAAGGCGAGCTGTTCCCGACGGCCAAGAAGCTGCTGGGCAAGGGCCAGCTTGAAGAGCTGGGGCTGGCCATGGAGGCGCAGAAGAAACTGCTCAAGAGCGAGCAGCGCGCCGCTTGAATCGAGTGCACCGTGCCGGGGCCCTCTCGGCTCGCCCTGGCAGGCGCCCAGTAAGAAAATGCGTTGGGGTTGACGTTGATGGCGAACTGGATCGAATTGCTGGAATGGCCTGCCATGGCAGTCACGGTACTGGCCGCCTGGTGCATAGGCTCGCGCCGCGCCGGGCGTCGCAAGCTTGGCTTCTGCTGTTTCATTGCCAGCAACCTACTGTGGTCAGTCTGGGGCTGGCACGCTCAGGCCTGGGCGTTGATTGTGCTGCAGGTAGTGCTATGCCTCATGAACCTCAGGGGCTGGAAGAAGAACACGGCTGCCGAGCTCCAGTCGTGACGTTCACCTTGGCTGCAGGGGCCTGTTAACCCAGCAACTGGCTCAATACCGCGCGCAATTTCCCCGGTTTGACGGGCTTGTTCAACAGCGGCGCACCGAGCTTTTGCAAAGCACGCCGGCACTGATCGCTGCGGTCTGCGGTGATGATCACCGCAGGGATGGTGGCGTTGAAATGCTCACGCAAGTGCCGGACCACCTCGCAACCCACAACCCCGTGATCCAGGTGGAAATCCGCCAGGATCAGCTCCGGAGCCTGCCCCTGCAAGGCCAACAAGGCCCCTGCCTGGTCGGTCGCGGTCACCACCTCGCAGCCCCACTGAGCCAGCAGCGCGCGCATGCTTTCGAGAATGCTCACTTCGTTGTCCAGCACCAGCAGCCGGCGGCCGGGCAACGGGTTACCGGCGCCGGGCTGCGGCGCGCCCTGGAGGATTGGCAACGGTACTTTCTCGCCGATCGGCACCTCGATGCTGAACATCGAGCCACGGCCGGGCCATGACCGCACCTGGATCCGGTAACCGAGAATCTTGGCGATCCGCTCAACGATGGCCAAACCCAGGCCTACGCCTTTGCGATCAGCGGCGCGGCCAACGTCCAATTGGTTGAACTCAAGGAAAATGGCCTCCAGCCGATCCTGCGCAATGCCGCGCCCGGTGTCCCACACCTCCAGGCGCAAGCAGGCGCCGCGACGCCTGGCCCCCAGCAAGATCCGGCCCTGGTCGGTATAACGGCAGGCGTTGCTGAGAAAGTTGCGCAGGATCCGCGTCATCAGCCGCAGGTCGGTGCTGATAGCGTAGTCACCGATGCGTGCCCGCAGTTTAAGGCCTGCCGCGTCGGCCACCGAGCGGAATTCCGAGACCAGCGGCCCGAGCAGTTCATCGAGGCGGTACAACGCCACGTCAGGCTTGACCGCCGCCTGGTCGAGCCGGGAAATGTCCAACAGGTCGGTGAGCAGGTCTTCGGCGCCCTCCAGAGCCTGATGGGTACGCTCCACCAGCACCTGCTCGGCCTCCGGCAATGGCCGTTCGCGCAAGGTCGAGATCAGCAGGCGTGCGGCATTGAGCGGTTGCAGCAGGTCATGGCTGGCAGCAGCCAGGTACTTGTCCTTGCTGCGGTTGGCGGTTTCCGCGGCGTCGCGAGCGTCGCGCAGGGCTCGGGCGATCTGTTTACGCTCGGTAATCTGCTGTTGCAGGTTGCGGTTGGCCTCCAGCAGTTCATCGGTACGGGCAGCCACCCGCTGCTCCAGTTCGTCATTGAGTTGTTGCAGGCGCTGCTGGGCCTGTTTGCGTTCGGTGATGTCGGCGACAAAACCTTCCACCAGCCCTTGCTGGCCGGGTTTGAGCAGCAGGTTCATCAGCACATCGAGGTGGCTGCCGTCCTTGCGCCGCAAACGGGTTTCGTAGCCATGCAGGCTGTGTTCACGTGCTAGGGACGCGGTAATGGCGTGCAGCTCCTCGGCACCGCCGACAAACAGGTTGGCGGCCAGGTCGGTCAGGGAAAACAACACCGCCTGCGGGCTCTCGTAGCCGAGCATGCGCGCCAGCGCCGGGTTGGCGGCACGCATGCCCTCTTGCAGGCTGGCCTGAAAAATCCCGTGGACGGCGTTCTCGAACAGCCATTTGTAACGGTTGCGCTCGGCTTCCAGTTCGTCCAGGCGCGCCGCCAGTTCCGGGTAATGGCTCTTGCGCGCCGAGTGGTCGCCCAGCCCCAACAGCCCGGCCAGCGCCCGCTGCTGCTCGTCAGAGGGCCTCGCCATAGACGACCTCGACATCACGTTGGCTCGACTCGCGAGGGTTGGTGAGGATGCACGGGTCACCCATCGCGTGCTGCGACAAAAACGGAATGTCGGACGTGCGCACCCCGTGCAGGCCCAAGGTTTCATGGAAGCCGATAGCGCGCTTCAACGCGATCAGGTGGTCCACCAGGCGCGCGCAGATCTGCCGGTGGTTGAGACCGCGGCAGTCGATGCCAAATACCTCGGCAATCACCTTGAAGCGCTCCGGGGCCGAGCTGTAGTTGAACGCCACCACGTGCTCCACCAGCACGGCGTTGCACAAGCCATGGGGCAAGTCGAGGAACCCGCCCAGGCTGTGGGACATGGCGTGCACCGCGCCAAGAATCGCATTGGAGAACGCCAGGCCGGCCTGCATGCTGCCCAGCATGATTTTCTCGCGCAGGGCGATATCGCCCGGGTTGGCGATCATCTGCACCAGGTTGCCATTGATCAGGCGCATGGCCTCCAGCGCATGGGGGTCAGTCAGCGGGCCGTGGCCGGTGGAGACGAAGGCTTCGATGGCATGCACCAGCGCGTCGATGCCGGTGCAGGCAGACAGGAAGGGGTCCATGCTCAGGGTGGTTTGCGGGTCGATCAGCGAAACGTCCGGCACCACGGCCTTGCTGACGATGGAGAACTTCATGCGCTCCTGCTGGTTGGAAATGATCACGAACTGCGAGACGTCGGCCGAGGTACCGGCCGTGGTGGGGATCAGAATCAGTGGCGGGCTGGGCACCCGGATCATGTCCACGCCTTCGAACTCAAGGATGCTGCGCCCGTGGGCGACCACGATGCCAATCGCCTTGCCGCAATCCATCGGGCTGCCGCCGCCGACGGCGACAATCACGTCGCAGTGGTTTTCCCGGTAGATCTCGGCACCGAGCATTACCTCTTCGACCCGTGGGTTGGGCGACACGGCGCTGTACAGGCAGTAATCGATGCCTTGCGCCTGCAGGCTGGCCTCGACATCCGCCACCCAACCGGCGGCAATCACGCCGGGGTCGCTGACCACCAGCACCTTGCGGGCACCGAAGGTCTTGGCGTAGTTGGCGACGTTATGCCGGCAGCCGGCACCAAAGATGATTTCAGGCGAAACGAACTTGCGAAGCGGGCTGAAGCTCTGGCTCATCGGAAAGCCTGTTTTTTTTGTTCTGAAAGGTAACCGCCAGCGTAAAGCATCCCGCAACGAAAGCAACCAGACCAAAGGGTGGCAAGGGCTCAGCCCCGAAAAATCAGGCGCGACGCCTTTTCGTTGCGCAAGGTCAGTTGCACCATGCCCTGCCCCGCTGCCTGCGCCTCCTCCCGGGCCTTGAGGATGACGCCGTGGTGCGGCGACTTGCTGCACACAGGGTCGGCATTGGCCGCATCGCCGGTGAGCATGTAGGCCTGGCAGCGGCAGCCACCGAGGTCCTGGTGCTTTTCATCGCAGGAGCGGCAGGGCTCCTTCATCCAGGCCGTGCCGCGAAAACGGTTGAAGCCGAAGGCGTCGTTCCAGATATGCTCGATGCTGTGTTCGCGCACGTTGGGGAAGCTCACCGGCAACTGCCGGGCGCTGTGGCACGGCAGCGCGGTGCCATCCGGGGTGATGTCGAGAAACAGATTGGCCCAGCCGTTCATGCAGGTCTTGGGGCGTTCTTCGTAATAGTCCGGCGTGACGAAAATCAGCTTGCATGGATGTCCCTCGGCCTCCAACCGCTGGCGATAACCCTGGGTAATGCGTTCGGCCCGTTGCAACTGCTCACGGGTCGGCAACAGGCCTGCACGGTTGAGCTCGGCCCAGCCGTAGAACTGGCACGTCGCCAACTCGACGAAGTCCGCCTGCAAGGCCAGGCACAGCTCGATGATCTCGGCAATCTGGTCGATGTTATGCCGATGGGTCACGAAGTTCAGCACCATCGGATAACCCTGGGCCTTGACCGCCTGGGCCATCGCCAGCTTCTGCGCGAACGCCTTGCGCGAGCCGGCCAGCAGGTTGTTGACCGCCTCGTCGGCGGCCTGGAAGCTGATCTGGATATGGTCAAGCCCGGCGCGCTTGAAGTCGCGGACTTTCTGTTCGGTCAGGCCGATGCCGGAGGTGATCAGGTTGGTGTAGTAACCCATGCCCCGCGCGGCCTCGATCAGCACTGCCAGGTCTTGGCGCACCAACGGTTCGCCGCCAGAGAAGCCCAGTTGCGCGGCGCCCATCGCCCGCGCCTCGCGGAACACCCGGATCCATTCTTCAGTGGTCAGCTCCTCGCCCTGTTGGGCAAAGTCCAGCGGGTTGGAACAACGGGCACTGCAGCGGGCAGCGGTAGGTCAGTTCCGCCAGCAACCACAGCGGCGGCCCCGGGCGTGGCTCATTCGATCCAGTATTTGGCACGAGCCACCTCCAGAAACGCCAGCACATCTTCATCCAGCCCCGACACGCCGGGGAAGCGTTGCGCCAGTCTGTCGATGATCAGCGCCACGCTGCGCTGGCCGTCGAGCAATTCGAGGACCCAGCCGGCGCTGGCATTGAGGGTGATCATGCCTTCGGGGTACAGCAGCACGTGGCAATCCTGGCGTGGCTCCCATTGCAGGCGAAAACCGCGGCGCAAGCCCAGCACCTGCTCACGCTCGATCAGCTTCACAGGGTAATCCTCCGATGCCAGACGTTGTCCCGAGTGACGCTGTGATACGGCAGCCGCTGCAGCCCATACGCCATGCTCATGGCATCGAGCATGCTCCACAGCACATCGAGCTTGAACTTGAGGATCTCCAGCATGGGCTGCAATTCCCAGAGAAGAAACGGCCATCGCAACGATGGCCGCAAGGCCATCAACGATTGGCGAAGTACATCGTCACTTCGAAGCCAATGCGCAGGTCGGTAAAAGCGGGTTTAGTCCACATGGGGCAGTCCTCTTCTAATGCCGGGCGATTCCGGTAGAGGCATTAATGCACGGGGGGCGACGGGGCCGAATGCTACTTTGGAACGAGCTGGCGGGGTGCGTTGGTAGGGGGTGACACGGGACATTACGCAAACGGGTGACGCGCGCGGGGAGGCGCCCACCCAGAGCCCTCCCCGCGTGCGTCGTTGCATCCAGGCCCAGCGGCACCCTACCGCTGGGCCTGTGTGCGCTTAGAAGAAGCCCAGCGGCTTGATGTCGTAGCTCACCAGCAGGTTTTTGGTCTGCTGGTAATGGTCGAGCATCATCTTGTGGGTCTCGCGGCCCACCCCAGACTTCTTGTAACCACCAAACGCCGCATGCGCCGGGTACAGGTGGTAGCAGTTGGTCCACACGCGACCGGCCTTTATCGCCCGGCCCATGCGGTAGGCGCGGTTGATGTCGCGGGTCCACAGCCCTGCGCCCAGGCCGAACTCGCTGTCGTTGGCGATCGCCAAGGCTTCGGCTTCGTCCTTGAAGGTGGCCACGCCCACCACCGGGCCGAAGATCTCTTCCTGGAAGACGCGCATCTTGTTGTGGCCCTTGAGCAGGGTCGGCTGAATGTAGTACCCACTGGCCAGGTCGCCGTCGAGCCGCTCGGCGCCGCCGCCGGTGAGCAACTGCGCGCCCTCGTCCTGGGCGATCTGCAGGTAGGAGAGGATCTTGTCGTATTGCTGCTGCGAAGCTTGGGCGCCGACCATGGTTTCGGTGTCAAGCGGGTTGCCGCGGGTGATCCTGCCGATCTTCTTCATCACCTCGGCCATGAACGGTTCGTAGATCGACTCCTGGATCAACGCCCGTGACGGGCAGGTGCAAACCTCGCCCTGGTTGAAGAACGCCAGCACCAGGCCTTCGGCGGCCTTTTCGATGAACGCAGGTTCGGCCTGCATGATGTCTTCGAAAAAAATATTCGGCGACTTGCCGCCCAGCTCCACGGTGGACGGGATGATGTTCTCGGCCGCGCACTTCATGATGTGCGAGCCCACCGGGGTGGAACCGGTGAAGGCGATCTTGGCAATGCGCTTGCTGGTGGCCAGGGCCTCGCCGGCTTCACGGCCGAAGCCCTGGACGATGTTCAGCACACCGGCGGGCAGCAGGTCGGCGATCAGCTCGGCAAACACCGTGATCGACAAGGGCGTCTGCTCGGCGGGTTTGAGCACCACGCAGTTACCGGCGGCCAGGGCCGGGGCAAGTTTCCAGGCGGCCATCAGCAGCGGGAAGTTCCACGGGATGATCTGCCCGACCACGCCCAGCGGTTCATGGAAATGGTAGGCCGTGGTCAGTTCGTTGATCTCTGCCGCGCCCCCTTCCTGGGCGCGGATGCAGCCGGCGAAATAACGAAAGTGGTCTGCTGCCAGCGGCACGTCGGCATTGAGGGTTTCGCGTACGGCCTTGCCGTTGTCCCAGCTTTCGGTCACAGCGAGCACTTCCAGGTGCTGCTCGATGCGGTCGGCGATCTTCAGCAGCACCCGCGCGCGCTCCTGCACCGAGGTCTTGCCCCAGGCTTCGGCGGCGGCGTGCGCGGCGTCCAGGGCCAGGTCGATGTCCTGTGTGGTGGAGCGTGGGAATTCGGCAATCGGTTGGCCATTGACCGGCGAGCTGTTGGTGAAGTACTGGCCACCCACTGGTGGCACAAACGCGCCGCCGATGAAATTGCCATAGCGGGGTTTGAAGGCCACGACAGCGCCTGGCGTTCCGGGTTTTGCGTAGATCATGCTGAGCCTCTGCGGGTCGATGCCTGTCCGACGACGGGCGATGGAGCCATGGTAAAAAGCCCCGCGTGCCGGACGAATGCATCGTTGGCAGTGGAGGTCTCGTCATTTGGTAGTAAGGGCACGAAGGGTCGGGGGTTCAGTTTGAGGGTTGTGGTGGTGCGTATATCCTGATCCCTACAACCCCACCCTACCCCCATCAACGCGCTGCAACCGCTGACGTTCGTAACGCGGATAAAGATGGCTGACACTGCGGATCAATTCATACCGGCTCAAGCTGATACTGACAAACCGCTCGGGAATCGGGCTGCGGATCATCTCGACCATGTCATCCCCCCGCGCTGCACCCTCACGCATCAGGCCATCGAGCCAGCCCAGGTAGTCGCGCATCTGCGCAAACGGCCGCGCATCGCTGGCCACCGGCCCGTGCCCGGGTACAACCCGCTTCCAGGGCAAGGCTTGCAGGGTATCCAGGTCCTTGAGCCAAACCTCCAGCCCCGGGCTGTTGGGCGTGGTCAGAGCACGCTCATGGAACACCAGGTCACCCGCAAACAGCACGCCCGTCTGCTCATCGAAAATCGCCAGGTCAGCGCCGGTATGCCCGCCCAACGCCAACAGCCGCAGCCGGTGGCCGCCAACCTCATGAACGCCTGGTTCCAGCACTCGGGTCGGCAGCACCACCTCGGTGCCGCGCATCCAGTCGCCGACCAGTCGGTACATGTTCTCGGCCATGGCGTCGCCCTGCTGGCGCAAGAGCTCGCTGGTGCCTGCCAGTGCGCCGATGGGCACATCGGCAAAGGCCTGGTTGCCCAACACATGGTCGGGGTGATGGTGGGTCAACAGCAGTTCGACCACCGGCTTGTCGGTGGTCGCGGCAATGGCCTGGCGCATAGCTTCGCCATAGCGTTTGGACGGCCCGCTGTCGATCACTACCACGCCGCTGTCGGTGACGATGAACGCCGTGTTGACGACATTGCCGCCATTGCCCTTGGCGAAGTTGTCGGTGCTGCCCTCCAGCAACCAGGTACCCTGCGCGATCTGCCGGGGCGTGAGGCGATAGTCCAGGTCGGCCCAGGCCGGCAGGCCCAGGCATAGCAGCAACAGCAAGGTCCAACGCATGGCGGGCGCCTCGGGTCAGGGAATGAAAGCGAGCAACACGCTCAACGAACGGTCGCCTCGAAGCGGTTGCCACTGTTGTCCTGCAACACCAGCCGGGTCAGCCCAGGGCCCTGGATATCGAAGCCCAGGTTGGGGTTTTCGCTGACCGCCGGGTACAGTTCCAGGCTGGCCAGGCGCTGGCCATCCGCGTCTTGCAACTCGGCATGGTTGAGGAAGAATTCGGGGATGCCGCTGACCAGGCCGTTGTCCATCGGGTGGGCCACCTGCAAACGCAGGCGGCTGGTATCGCCTCGCGGGTAGCGACCGCCCAGCACTTCACCCAGGTGTTCCTCCCAGCCGGGCTGGCTGCGCACCACGCTGGGCGCCGTACAGCCTCCACCTGCAGCATCGATCAAGGTCGAGCCGACATGCCAAAGGCCGTCGCGGGTCAGCACCGCCGCACGCAGCGGCGTGGCCTGCTCAATGCGGATGCGCACCGACAGCCACGGCAGCACGCGCTCGCCCGGCTCGAAATCGACGATGCGCGGCAGCGGGTTGAGCTCGGCCCAGGCAATGATGCGTACCACCTCGCCGGCGAACGCCCGGGCGTCGATTTCCAGCGGCACCTGGCGTGCGTCCTCGGCAAAGGGCGGCGCCAGCAGCTTGACCCGATCATCGAAGACGAAAGCGGCCTGCCCCAGCAACTGCTTGTGGTAGAAGTCCCACATCACCGACGGTACCGGGTCCGGGTGGGCACTCGCTTCAGTGGCCAGGCCCTGCGCTGCCCAGGGCATCCAGCAGGCCAGCAGCATAGTCGTTCGCCAGTTCATCACCTGCTCCTAGGGTTGTCACTCCTCGACGTGCACGCTGTCCAGGTAGGTGCGCACTGCCCACAGGGCTTCCTGGCTCAGGTAGTCGGCCATCTTTGGCATGTACACCCGCCCGTCACGCACCGCGCCGTGGCGCACCCGCTCGACAAACCACTCATCCCCTGCCTCGCCGACATCGAGCATGCGCAAATCCGGGGCGATGCCGCCGGACTTGGCTTCCAGGCCATGGCAGGCAGCGCAGTTCTGGTTGTACGCCGAGGCGCCGATTTCCACGGCCTTGTCGTGCTCGGCGGAGGTACGATACGGGTTGACCGCCGCCCAGCCGTCGCCGTCCAGGCTGACCCCGGCGTCCTTGATCGGGGTCAAGCCCTTGGTTTCCACTGCCTGGGGCACCACGTTGCCATGGGCCCAGGCCGTACCGGTCAGCAAAGCGCCGGCCAGCAGGCCTGTAGCGAGCAAGACGTTGCGTTTTGTTGTCATTGTTATGCCCTCAAGTTGCACGCAAGGCCTCAACCACAGAGGCCGTGCCGCCATCTTAGAAACAGCCCGCAGGCGGCCGTATGCTGCTTTGGTGGCCGGGCCGTACTCCCTTGGTAGTAGGGCTTGTGGCGAAGGGCCAAATGAGGTGCCGACCGGGAACTTTTCCCGGCAAGTGCGGGACTTTTTCCGTATCCCCGACAGCCGCCCCGCCCCACCCTGTGCAGGCCAAAACTCCACAGGGAACTGCAACCATGACAATAAGATCGCTACCCGCCCTTTCCCCTCTGGCCCTGGGCGTGCGGGCCCTGCTGCTGGCCGGTAGCCTGGCCCTCTGCACGGCGGCCACGGCGGCCAGCGCGCCCGCGGCACCGGCCGGCAAGAACGTGACCTGGGAAGACATCGCCAACGACCACCTGACCACCCAGGACGTACTGCAGTACGGCATGGGCACCAACGCCCAGCGCTGGAGCCCCTTGGCCCAGGTCAATGACCAGAACGTGTTCAAGCTGACCCCGGCCTGGTCGTATTCCTTCGGCGACGAGAAGCAGCGCGGCCAGGAATCCCAGGCCATCGTCAGCGACGGTGTGGTCTACGTCACCGGCTCGTACTCACGGGTGTTCGCCCTCGATGCGAAGACCGGCAAACGCCTGTGGACCTACAACCACCGCCTGCCGGACAACATTCGCCCGTGCTGCGACGTGGTCAACCGCGGGGCGGCGATCTACGGCGACAAGATCTACTTCGGCACCCTCGACGCCCGCCTCATCGCCCTGGACAAGCGCACCGGCAAGGTGGTGTGGAACAAGAAGTTCGGCGACCACAGCGCCGGCTACACCATGACCGGCGCCCCGGTGCTGATCAAGGACAAGACCAGCGGCAAGGTGTTGCTGATCCACGGCAGCTCCGGCGATGAGTTCGGCGTGGTCGGCCAACTGTTTGCCCGTGACCCGGACACGGGCGAAGAAGTGTGGATGCGGCCCTTCGTGGAGGGCCACATGGGCCGCCTGAACGGCAAGGACAGCACGCCGACCGGCGACGTCAAGGCGCCGTCCTGGCCAGACGACGCCACCACCGAAACCGGCAAGGTCGAGGCCTGGAGCCACGGCGGCGGCGCCCCTTGGCAGAGCGCCAGTTTCGACGCCGAGAGCAATACCATCATTGTCGGCGCAGGCAACCCTGGCCCCTGGAATACCTGGGCGCGCACCTCCAAGGATGGCAACCCCCACGACTACGACAGCCTCTATACCTCGGGCCAGGTCGGCGTCGACCCGAGCACCGGCGAGGTGAAGTGGTTCTACCAGCACACGCCGAACGATGCCTGGGACTTCTCCGGCAACAACGAACTGGTGCTGTTCGACTACAAGGACAAGGACGGCAAGGTGGTCAAAGCCACCGGCCACGCCGACCGCAACGGATTCTTCTACGTGGTGGACCGCAACAACGGCAAACTGCAGAACGCCTTCCCCTTCGTCGACAACATCACTTGGGCCAGCCATATCGACCTCAAGACCGGGCGCCCGGTCGAAAACCCCGGCCAGCGTCCGGCCAAGCCACTACCGGGTGAAACCAAGGGCAAGCCAGTGGAAGTCTCGCCGCCGTTCCTGGGCGGTAAAAACTGGAACCCCATGGCCTACAGCCAGGACACCGGCCTGTTCTACATCCCCGGCAACCAGTGGAAAGAGGAGTACTGGACCGAGGAGGTGAACTACAAGAAGGGCTCGGCCTACCTGGGCATGGGTTTTCGCATCAAGCGCATGTACGACGACCACGTCGGCACCTTGCGCGCCATGGACCCGAGCACCGGCAAGCTGGTCTGGGAGCACAAGGAGCACCTGCCGCTGTGGGCCGGCGTACTCGCGACCAAGGGCAACCTGGTGTTCACCGGCACGGGCGACGGCTTCTTCAAGGCCTTCGACGCCAAGACGGGCAAGGAGCTGTGGAAGTTCCAGACCGGCAGCGGCATCGTCTCGCCGCCGATCACCTGGGAACAGGACGGCGAGCAGTACATCGGCGTGACCGTGGGCTACGGCGGCGCCGTGCCGCTGTGGGGTGGCGACATGGCCGAGCTGACCAAGCCGGTGGCCCAGGGCGGCTCGTTCTGGGTGTTCAAGATCCCGAGTTGGGACACCAAGACCGCTCAGCGTTGATCCCTGCGGGGCGCGGCCAGCCCGCGCCCCGCAACAGCCCTCCTTTCGCCGAGAGCCTTTTGCCATGAACTACCTGACTTTTGCCCTGCTGCTGGCCCTGACACCTGCCCTGGCCGCGAACGCCGACGACGATGGCAACGATACCCCCTTGACCGTCAACGGCTGTGTCATCGCCGAAGCGAGCCAGTGCCCGGGGGCCAATCTGCGTGGCGCCAACCTGGCCAACCAGGACCTGCGCAAGATGAACCTGGCCGGCGCCGACCTGCGCGAGGCCGACCTGCGCCATGCCCAGCTGGACCTGGCCAACCTGGAAAAAGCCCGCTTGCAGGGCGCCAACCTGACCCGCGCCAGCCTGCAGCAGAGCAACCTGCGCTTGGCAGACCTGAGCCATGCCCGGCTCATTGCCATTCAAGGCTGGGGCTTGTTAGCCCAAGGTGCGCAGTTTGAAAGTGCCGACCTGAGCGCTGCGTACCTGCAGTTCGCCCGGCTTTCTGGGGCGAAGATGCACCAGACCAACCTGCAGGCGGCGGACCTGGAGATGGCCTGGCTGAGCAAGGCTGATCTGCAAGGGGCCAAGCTTGGCGATGCCAACCTGCAGGAAGCCAAGTTTGGCCAGAGCAACCTGGCAGGGGCCGACTTGCGCGGGGCGCGGCAGCATTATGGGAATTTCCAGGAGGCGAATATGGAGGGGTGTGCGGGGTGTCCTGAGACTTGGGATAAATGAGTTGGGAGGGGCTGCCAGATTTTTTGTGTGCCCCCCCACAATCCTCATCCCCACCCTCACCC
>NZ_JABWRV010000070.1:0-517 GCF_014269105.1 Pseudomonas sp. SWRI77
GGTGACGCCTTCGCTGCGGATCACCTGACGCAGGTACTCCGGATCGCGATGGCCACCGGGACGAGCCATGACCAGGCGTGCGCCGGTTTGCAGCGGCCAGAGGAACTCCCACACCGACACGTCGAAGCTGAATGGGGTCTTCTGCAAGACAACGTCTTCTGCGCCGAGGTTGTAGGCGTCCTGCATCCACTGCAGACGGTTGACCACACCGGCGTGCTCGTTCATCACACCCTTCGGCAAGCCGGTGGAGCCAGAGGTGTAGATCACGTAGGCCAGATGACGCGGGGTCAACGTAGGAACTACCGGGTTGCTGGAAGGCTGCGCATTCCAGGTTGGCTGGTCCAGATCAATAAGCTGGGCCGCCTCCGGTACGTGGCGCGTAGCGCTGTGCACCAGCACCGCCACTGGCGCGCTGTCGCTCAGCATGTGGCGCACGCGTTCGGTCGGGTAATCCGGGTCCACCGGCACATAGGCGCCGCCCGCCTTGAGGATGGCCAACAGGCCAACCACCATCGAC
>NZ_JABWRV010000071.1:0-501 GCF_014269105.1 Pseudomonas sp. SWRI77
GGTCGGCTTCACGTTCTCTGCGACCGAGACCTGATCGGCGGTGATGGTGACCTTGACCAGGTCGCCTTCGTTGCCCGGAGTACCTGGCTCGTCGGTGACAGCGGTGCTGACTGGGGTCTTGTCCAGGACCAGGTTTTCGAACTTGCCAACATCGGCGCCGTCGACGCTGGCGATCGATTTGATCACTGGATCGTTGGTGCCGGTGTAAACGTTGTCCGGAGCAGTGGCAGTCACGAAGCCCGAGGTGCTGTTGGCCGGCACAGTAATGACCGTGGTGCCGTCGCTCAGGGTGAAAGTCAGGGCCGAGTGCTTGTCGATCGGCAGACCGTCTTTGTTGGTCAGCGTGATGGTGTAGGTGATCGCACCGCCTTCGGTAACCGAAGGTGTTGCAGTCAGTTTGGCCACTACGTCGTCAGTGGTGTCAGTCACTTTGACCGACGCCGCATCGCCCAGCTGCAGATTTTCGAAGGCACGGCCGTCGATGTCTGCTGCCGACTTGAT
>NZ_JABWRV010000072.1:0-497 GCF_014269105.1 Pseudomonas sp. SWRI77
GGGCTGTCGCTTCGAGCCGTTTACTCAGCACCGCAATGCGCTCACCTAGATAGAGCCAGTCAGCCAACAGCTCATCGAGCAACTCGCGCAACAAATCAGGCAGGGGCAAGGTGGCATCCTCAAGGGCTCGCGGTATGTGCGTACTCATCGCGGCATCGCCTTGGGGCATCGACACGCCATGCTCAAGCAGCAAGCCACGCATCTGATTGCCCAGTGCCGTATGCCGCTTGATGTTGCCGCGCCGGACACGGTGCAGTGCTTGAATAGCCAGTGCTGTGGTGCTCTTGATCGGTATTGAGGCAATGCTGGTATCGCGACCGGCACGCAAAATGGCATGGGCGTCGTTTCGGTCGTTCTTCGCGCCGCTGCGGTGTTCGGCCACCCGTTGCGCAGGCAGGATACGAACTGGATTACCTTGGGTCTGCAGCAGCCTGGCCCAGGCTTGTGCACCTGGACCGCACTCCATCAAGACGGTCACTGTCGCTGGCAGTTTGAGC
>NZ_JABWRV010000073.1:0-491 GCF_014269105.1 Pseudomonas sp. SWRI77
ACCGTGACCTTGTCGAACGGCCAAACCATCACTGTTGAAGCCGGCAAGACCCAGGGCAGTGTCGACTTCCAGACCCCGGACAACGACGTCTACAACAACGGCTCGACTGTCAGCACCACCATCACTGGTGCCACTGGCGGCAACTTCGAGCAGCTGACGCCGAACCCGACCCCAGCGCAGACCACGATCAACGACTCGGTCGACAACACCACTGCGACCCTGACCGCGAATCCTTCGGTCACCGAAGGTGGCGTGATCACCTACACCGTGACCCTGAGCAACCCTGCCCAGACTCCGGTCACCGTGACCTTGTCGAACGGCCAAACCATCACTGTTGAAGCCGGCAAGACCCAGGGCAGTGTCGACTTCCAGACCCCGGACAACGACGTCTACAACAACGGCTCGACTGTCAGCACCACCATCACTGGTGCCACTGGCGGCAACTTCGAGCAGCTGACGCCGAACCCGACCCCAGCGCAGACCACGATCAA
>NZ_JABWRV010000074.1:0-481 GCF_014269105.1 Pseudomonas sp. SWRI77
CAGGTCGCCGGTGCGGTACAGGCGTGCGCCGGGGCGAGTGCTGAACGGGTCGTCGATGAAGCGTTCGGCGGTCAGTTCGGCGCGGTTGAGGTAGCCACGGGCGACTTGCACGCCGCCGATGAACAGCTCGCCAGCGACGCCTTGCGGTACTGGCTGGCCCAGCGTATCGAGCACGTACAGCGTGGTGTTGGCGATGGGCTTGCCGATCGGGGTGTTGTCCGGCGCCGTCATGCAATGCCAGGCGCTGACGTCCACCGCCGCTTCTGTCGGGCCATACAGGTTATGCAGCTCGACCGTTGGCAACTGCGCGTGGAAACGCCGTACCAGGCTACCCGGCAAGGCTTCACCGCTGCACAGCACGCGCTTGAGAGCATCTGCCGAAGCGTCGCCGTGGGCCAGGAACACATCCAGCATCGATGGCACGAAGTGCAAGGTGGTGACGCCTTCGCTGCGGATCACCTGACGCAGGTACTCCGGATCG
>NZ_JABWRV010000075.1:0-476 GCF_014269105.1 Pseudomonas sp. SWRI77
GCTTTGCGACGGATACCGACTGAGGACGTCGAAGTTAACCGCTGACCGGGGTGTGCGTGCGCGCATAGGGTAGATGGCATTACTTAGACACCCCGGAGATACCCATGCCAGACCCCTATCAGCAGGACATGACCGAGCTGAATTCAACCCTCAAAAACATCGGCACCCAGATCGCCGACTTCAAATCTTCCTCAGCCGAGAAGCAAACCGAGTTCGGCGCCCGCCTCTTGGAAATCGAACAGAAGCTGGTGAATGTCAGCGCCCGCCGAGGCGCCAACGACGACTCCACCGACTCCAATGCCGTGACTACCCAGGTCGTGGCCGCTGATGGCATCACCGGCTTCAGGGCGGGGATGAAATCCACCGGCCAGATCAGTTGCAAAGTCGGCGTTCGTGCGGCGATCACCAACCCCAACAAGGGCGTCACTGGTTCGACCAGCTACCCAACCGCCCCGCAGCGTGACGGCGCCGGCATC
>NZ_JABWRV010000076.1:0-472 GCF_014269105.1 Pseudomonas sp. SWRI77
CAACGACGTCTACAACAACGGCTCGACTGTCAGCACCACCATCACTGGTGCCACTGGCGGCAACTTCGAGCAGCTGACGCCGAACCCGACCCCAGCGCAGACCACGATCAATGACTCGGTCGATGTGACCACTGCGACCCTGACCGCCAACCCTTCGGTAACCGAAGGCGGTGTGATCACCTACACCGTGACCCTGAGCAACCCTGCCCAGACTCCGGTTACGGTGACCTTGTCGAACGGCCAAACCATCACTGTTGAAGCCGGCAAGACCCAAGGCAGCGTTGACTTCCAGACCCCGGACAACGACGTCTACAACAACGGTTCGACTGTCAGCACCACCATCACCGACGCTACCGGCGGTAACTTCGAGCAGCTGACGCCGAACCCGACCCCAGCGCAGACCACGATCAACGACTCGGTCGACAACACCACTGCGACCCTGACCGCCAACCCTTCGGTAACCGAAGGCGGT
>NZ_JABWRV010000077.1:0-456 GCF_014269105.1 Pseudomonas sp. SWRI77
GCAGTCACGGTGACGAAACCGCTGGTGCTGTTGGCCGGGACGGTGATGACGGTGGTGCCGTCGCTCAGCGTGAAGGTCAGCGCCGAATGTTTATCGATCGGCAGACCGTCTTTGTTGGTCAGCGTGATGGTGTAGGTGATCGCACCACCTTCGGTGACCGAAGGTGTTGCAGTCAGCTTGGCCACTACGTCGTCAGTGGTGTCAGTCACTTTGACCGACGCCGCGTCGCCCAGTTGCAGGTTTTCGAAGGCACGGCCGTCGATGTCTGCTGCTGACTTGATGCCCAGGTTGATCTCACCGGCATCTTTGTAGACGTCGTCGCCCTGTGCAGCGTGGCTGTACGGTGCGCTGGTTTCGCCCGCCTTGATGGTGACGGTGGCGTTGTTGCTCAGGGTCACGACCAGGTCGTGCGCCAGCGCGGTGTTGATGTGGACGGTGAAGGTCGGCTTCACGTTC
>NZ_JABWRV010000078.1:0-433 GCF_014269105.1 Pseudomonas sp. SWRI77
TGTTGGCAAGTTCGAGAACCTGGTTCTGGATAAGACGCCGGTCAGCACTGCTGTTACCGACGAGCCTGGCTCGGGCACCCCAGGCACTGGCAACGGTGGCGACCTGGTCAAAGTCACCATCACGGCCGACCAGGTTTCGGTCGCTGAAAACGTTAAACCGACCTTCACCGTGCACATCAACGCTGCCCTGGACCACGACCTTGTCGTGACCCTGAGCAACAACGAAGTTGTGACCATCAAGGCCGGCGAAACCAGCGCGCCGTACAGCCACGCTGCACAGGGCGACGACGTCTACAAAGACGCCGGTGAAATCAGCCTGGGTATCAAGTCGGCAGCAGACATCGACGGCCGTGCCTTCGAAAATCTGCAGCTGGGCGATGCGGCGTCGGTCAAAGTGACTGACACCACTGACGACGTAGTGGCCAAACTGACT
>NZ_JABWRV010000079.1:0-429 GCF_014269105.1 Pseudomonas sp. SWRI77
AACGATGCATCGCCGATGGTAGTGTGGGGTCTCCCCATGTGAGAGTAGGTCATCGTCAAGATTCATTTCGCAAAACCCCTATCTGCGCAAGCAGGTAGGGGTTTTGTCTTTAAGTAGAAGCTCATGCTTCTTGCTGACCAGGTCGAGAGACAGATCAGCAGTGCTAAAAAGGTGATTGACAGCGTTTTTGAATGCTGTATTATTCGCCTCCCGCTACGAGAGATCGCAGCGAGTTAAGTGTTTGAAGCTAAACGAGTTTCTCGCAAAAAACTTCAAAATAAACGCTTGACAGGCACTGAGGAAGGCGTAGAATGCGCACCTCGGTTGAGACGAAAAGCTCTTAACCAACCGCTCTTTAACAAATTGAATCAAGCAATTCGTGTGGGTGCTTGTGAGTACGGACTGATAGTCACAAAGATTATCAGCATC